>JAGOUF010000058.1 GCA_018061385.1 Chitinophagaceae bacterium
CTTGTCTACCTGCAGGATTGTCTTTACCATCAATGGTTTCAGGTTCAATAGGGCAGCATTCACCTTTACCAATTGCTTTAAGTTTAGCAGCATCTACACCTTTTTTAACTAAGTAGTTTAAGCAGGCATCGGCACGGTCTTGACTTAATTTTTGGTTGTATTCTGTTGTTCCTAATTTATCGGTGTAACCCAATATTTCAAGTCCTAAATTTTTCTCACGATTTAAGATAGAAGCCAATGTATCTAACATTACTGCTGTTTCTTGTCTTAAGCTGTATTTGGCAAAATTGAAGTAGGCAGCTTGATCTTGTAAGGGTTCTTGTTCTGTAGTATCTGGAGGCACTATTTTTTCTATAGGAACCAAACAAAATGCAGTATTCATCAAAGTATCATTTTCGCTTCCAATAGTTGTAGGAGCATTAAATTCTATACCAGCATTATTGTATTCTACTTTTGAACCTGCTAATGCAGATGGAGCAAATTCTTTTACCTCAAAAAAGTATTCTCCTTTACTATTGGTGTTTTGTGTAACAATGATTTTGCCACTTACTTTATCAGTTACAACAACACTTGCATCGGTTAATGGTAAATTGGTTTTACAATCTGTAACAATTCCTGCAACAAATTTTTTATAGGTTTTATTGATGTTGAACAATTCTAAACAACAAGCAGAAGCCCTATCTGTGGAAATCATGGCATCTTGCAACAATTTTATAGAACCTTTATTTACAAAATAAATATCGTCTTTTACAGAGTTTACAGGGTAACCTAAGTTAACTGGTTGACTAAAACTATTGGGTAAACTTCCTTTACTTTCAAACAAATCAAAGCCACCCATACCAACTCTTCCATTGGTGGCAAATACCAATGAACTAGAAGCTACATTGTAAAAAGGAGATTCATCATCATCTTTTGTATTAATTATTTTGCCTAGATTTAAAAATGAACCAGGCTCTCCGTCAGCGTTTAATGGTGCATACCAAATATCAAATTTACCTTGACCACCTTCTCTGTTAGAAGCATACAATAAATATTTCCCATCAGCAGTTACATAAGGTTGTTTACTGCTAAAACCAACAGCATTTACGTTGCTACCCAATTTTACAGGCTCGGTCCAACTACCACTTTTATTTTCACTTAAATAAATAGCCGAAATATTTTTGCCATCAGTTTTTGTCCAACGAGTAAAATAAATTCTTTTTCCATCAGCAGTAATGCTTGCAGCTCCTTGCTCTACACCTGCTTCTGTGGGTAGATTAAATTTTTGAACAGCACCAGAAGCATTGGTATAAACATTACTAACATAAGGATTTTTATTCTTTACAGTTAATGCAGAACTATCGGCTCTTGAAGAAGTAAATACAATAGCATTGCCACTGTACCATGCTGCATAATTAGATCCATTAGATACTGATATCCCAGCAGTTGTTGCAACTTTATATGCATCTATATCTTTTTTAGCCAATTCAGCTTGAATGAACTTTAAGTTAGCCAATTCTAATTTAGCATGCTCAGTATAGTCATCTTTAGTAGAATAAGATTTTAAGAATGATTCAAACTGTGTTTCAGCCACAGCATATTGACCTGTTGCTCTTAAACTCATGGCATGGTAATAAGGAGCTAATGGATAAGCAACTTTATCTGCCTTTGCATAAAAAGGGGTTGCCTTACCATAATCATTTAATTTTCTATAACACTCTGCTATACGATATACAACCTCATTATCATTTGCAGCTCCTTTGCTTGTGGAGGCTTGCTTACTATTTTTCTTTTTGCCACTTGCCTGAACAGTATAAGGATCATAACCTGATGTTGTAGGCTTGGTTTTTTGCTCTACATATTTTTCATAGTACACAGCAGCAGAGTACCAATCTCCTTTAGCATAATACTTATCGGCATTGCGTTTATAATCGGCAACATATTGTGCCATTAGAGAAGAACTGCAAAACAATAAAACAACAATTGCGATAATTGATTTGTGCAGATATATATTGATAGGCTTTTTCATTATAAATTTTTCGTTAGTCATTTAATTATAGGCTTTAACAAACATGGTTTTATAATCGAGGACAGATAAAATTCTTTCCACTCAACTCTTTGTTTTTTCTACCAGTATACGAAAGAGAAAATTCAAAGCTATTAGCAGTACCAATGTTTTTGCTTAATTGAGAAGAATTAATATCGTAGCTTAACCCCAAGGTGAAACTCTTATAATAAAATCCTGCAAAAGGCACAAGGGCATCATCGAATCTGTAGTTAAAACCCAATAATACATCAGTTATAGCTGATGCTTTAATTTGAGCATAAGCACCCAGCATTTTTTCTTCAGCATTGCCTTGACGTAAGTACAATAGATTAGGCGTAATACTCAACACTTCGCTAGCATTAATTTTTACACCCCCATGTACTGTATAACGAATAGGAAATTTTGTTGTAACTACTGATGAAGAAAGAAATTTATCATCGGGTTGTGTAATATGATTGGCAGAAAAACCAAGAAAAATATTTGCTTTTTTATTTGGAGCAGCATCATAATAAACCATACCAGCACCAGCATCAAAAACAGTTGAAGATGGATTGGCAATAATATCAGTTGTTGGTGTGTTAGGGTTATATCCAGTTGCAGCAAACCATTGGTCGCCAAATTGGAATTTAGAAGTATTGAATCTTCTTTGAACCATTCCAGCTTGCAAACCAAATACCAAACGTTGGTTACCGTTAATGCCAAACTTTACACCAGTATAAGCAATAGAAGCATGAGCAGTTAAATAAGTGAAGCCGCCATTACCAGCAGTTTGTTGAAGAATACTACCACCAAAATTTAGGTTTTTGTTGGTAACCACATCGCCCGACAAACCAACAGTAGAAAAACCATTGGCAATATTGCTCCACTGATTACGATAAATAGCAGATATTCTATAATCACCATCAATAGCACCTGTTAAAGCAGGATTTAACCAAGAAGGATATACATAATATTGAGAAAAATGTGGGTCTACTTGAGCTTTGCAAATAAAGCTTATAGCAGCAGCAAATAAAATTAAAAATACTTTTTTCATATAATTCGTTTGTTGGCTTAAACCAATTTTCAATTCTTAATAAGTGTGCATTAACGTATCAAATTAATTGTACCACGTTTGTTTACAGTTTTACCATCAGGCATAGTAACAGAAACTACATAGATATAAACACCTACAGGCTGCATTTGTCCTTTATACCTTCCGTCCCATCCACTAGTTACGTCATTGGTTTCAAATATTCTTTCTCCCCACTGATTGTAAATTTGCATATTCAATTTCTGAATATAATTACCGTACACTTTTAAAACATCATTCTTACCATCTCCATTTGGTGTAAATGTATTGGGTACAAATACGCCTACATCTGGATATTGTGTAGAACCTATTGCAGAACCAGTTACATTTTGACAAACTATAGCACCTAGTGCTTTTACAATTAAAGTAATAGTTTGATTGGGCTGTAAGCCACTAACAGTATGTGTTAAACCTGTAGTACCAGATGATGGAGTAACGAATGTTGTACCATTATCTATGGATACTTGATAACCTGTTGCTCCTATTACTGCAAGCCAGCTAAAGGTTAAAGAATTAATACTTGAATCTGTAAGTTTTACAATTGGATTTAATAAAGTAGCTTGTAGTGATACAGGCTTAGTAATTGTTCCATTACACCCTTGTGGAGATGTAATATTTAATACAACATTATAAGAACCTGATGCTGCATATAAGTGTTGCGTTGATTGAATACTTGAAGTATTATTAGAACCAGAAGAAGGTTCTCCAAAGTTCCAATTATAAGTATTCATTGCATTTGGCAATCCCGTAAAGCTTACAAAATCTTTTGCACAACCAGTTGACGTAATTGTAAAGTCAGCAACTGGAGTTGCATTTACTACTATTGGAACTACAAGAGGAGTGCTTGGGCAACCAGTAGAACTTGTTACAGTTAATGAAACATTATATGAACCAGCAGTTGCAAATATGTGAGATGGGTTTTGTGTTGCATTGGTATTATTAGTACCTGAACTTGGGTCACCAAAATTCCAAGCCCATTGTGAAATTGTACCAACTGGAGCAATAGTTGATGTTGTACTATTGAAAGCAATAGCAACAGTAGCACAAGTTGTAGCTGATTGTGTAAATGCTGCCACAGGCACTGCTGACAAAGCAACATTCTTTGTTACATCTGCATAGCAGCCTTCTGTTGTTACTACACGAAGTTTTACAGCATAAGTTCCACCTGCAGAAAAATTATGTGCTGTATTGGTTGTAGCTGCTGTATTATTTGGTGCAGAAGTAGGATCGCCAAAATCCCATTGCCATTGGTCAATAGTTAATCCATTGCCTGTTGATGCATTGGTAAAAGGAACAGTTTGCAAGCATCCGTTATTGATAAAAGTGAAATCTGATGTTGGGCCTTGTATAACGGTTACAGGGAATGAAAATGTTTTTACACCATTACATCCATCAGGAGTTGGGCTCACAGCATTAATCACCACTGGAAAGCTTCCTACTGTATTATAAACATAAGGTGCAGGTATCCTGTAAGTGTAAAGCCAAACTCCATCAATTAATACGCTATCAATTAATACAGTTGGCAAAATTAAGTCTGCACTTGTTTGCGTAACACTAGCATTAGGCGAAAGGTTAGAATTGTTGGTAAAATCCCAATTGATGCTTACTGGTTTGAATGCCAATGTAACACTCATATAAAATTGCGAACCCTTACAAGCAGCAACATTGGAACCTGTACTAAACTGATTTTGTACATTGAAGCCAGACAATAAATCAACCAAGTTTGTACCTGCATTGTAGGCATAACTTTCTGAACTTGCATATCCATAAGATATTGCATTAAAACCCCCACTTGTACAAGCCAATGTATAGAACACAGAAGGCGAATATCCTGGAGCTACTAATATTTGAGCGTATGAATAAGTAGCATCAATTGGTACAAAAACTGCTGGCACCAATGCATTTGTTTGGTCTGTAATAGTAAAGTTCAAAGCATCTACTGTTTTGATAACAACATTGATGTAGTTGGTAGCATTACTATTCTGTGTTTGAATTGGAGAGACAATAATTTTATCGATTGTTTGTTCAACGGCACTTAAATAAATCATATCTGGGTCACCACCAGTTCCATTGTAACTATTGCCACATTTAGAAGCGTTAGTAGTGTATTGAGCTACCATTACTGGTGAAGTAGTACTAATAACTACTGGCACAGTGCTCTTAAATTCATAGTACAAATTATTTACCAATGTAATTGATGTACTAGGGCTGGTAGTACTTGCATTAGTAATACCAAGTATTGGTAATGAGTTGGGCAATGTAACGCCATTTACTGTTACTACAGTGGATGCATAATCAGGATTGATCATCACCCTGTAAATGTTGTTGAAATAATTAGTGCCTGCAGTTGGGGCTGAAACATATTTACGACCCCAAGCTACAGATGGGAAACATTGTTGGAACAAATTATCTCCTGATGCAGAACTTCCATCACAAGTAATACTAATTTTTCCAGAACCTGAAAAAACAGCAATTGGTTGGCATGAGCTTCCACTGCTACTGATAGATTTAATTTGTGTGCCTGTTAAATCCGTTACATTATCTGATGCTTTTATAATCCACACATCGCCTTTGTTCAAGGTTTTTGTATTTACACCAGTCATGCCAGTTTCGCTAGTGATGCCAGCTGGTAAAGTTGCTTGCACTGTAGTATTGTTTTGGGTAGCTACCACAAAAACATAAGAACGTGAATTGGAGTTTCCTGAATTGGAAACCTGTGTATAGTTCAATGCTGTATAACTTTTGCCCAATGTATTTACAGGGAACAAAACACTTGCAGCAGTTACTTGGCTACCATAAATTTCAGCATAAGCAACCACTGGATTTGTGCTGTGTATGTAGATGCCTTTGTTGGCGTAAACTCCTTCCGCAGTTAATCTTGCATCATTTGCACCACTATATGGAATTTGGCTAGAAGCTGTTACAGAACCAGCGGGGACAGTTAGTGTTTCAACCAAATTGGAGCCAACATAAATGGTAACGGTTGAAGCAACATCGGCAGTAAAGTACAATGTCATTTGTGCATTGTTACTGCTTCCATCGGCACCAGATATTTTTTCATGTAAGCCAAAGCCTGTCCAGAAATCTGTTCCTTTATTGGAGAAGCCTTGTTGTCCTTGTCCACCAATTGGTTCAATAGCACCAGTTAACTCAACTTCTTGAGTTGTGGCACTACCTCCACTATTGGTAATTTTTTTATTGTAATTAGAAAGTGATGTTGGGGAGAAACGAACATAGATGGTTGTTGTAGCCAATGTACTACCAGTATAAGGAATGGTTAATACAGATTGGAAACCTGTACCAGATGTTAATGAAATCTTGTAACCAGCAGGTGCAGTAACAGTAATGTTGCCAGTTGCTGGTGTTAAATAGTATGCAGCTAGTGTGTAAGTTTTTTCAGGTGAGGTAGTGCCTTGTTGTACTGTTCCAAAAGCCAATGATGTTGGGTTAACAACAATGGTTGGTGAAGCGGGCAATGTGGTAAATGTTATTTGATTTCCATAAGAAGTTCCTACACTGTTGGTTGCAAAAGCTCTTGCAAAATAAGTAGTGCTTGCAGTAAGCACACTGAGCAAACTATTAAATGAACCTGTGCCAGTACCTGAGTTTACAAAACTATTGGCAGTTGTAGGGTTGGCAGTAGTTGACCAGCATACACCTCTTGCAGTAATTGCCCTTCCCCCATCATCAGAAATGTTTCCTCCGCTTAATGCAGATACAGGTGTAATGGCTGAGGCTGCTGTAGTAGTTAATATGGCCAATGTTGGTGCTGGAGTGGTTACATCAATTACTGCTCCATAGCTTGTGCCAACAGGGTTCGTGGCGTATGCTCTTACATGATACAATGTACCAGCAGTAAGGCTAGTCATACTGCTTGGATATGCCCCAGTAACAAGAATGCCATCTGTTGTTTTTGAATCTGCAATGGTTGGTATTGCCACAGTACTACTGTAACAAAAGCCACTTGCAACAAGGGAAGCAAATCCACCTGTGCTTGTAATATTGCCATTACCAGTTGCTGTTGTTTGACCTGTTTGGTTAGCTGAAACTGTTGTTACAGCAGGTAGTCCCCAAGACGCAGTAAAGTTATCTGTGGCCCATAAAGACACATTAGAAGATGAGCCTGCATAAGCAGAAATCCAACGAACGGTAACTGTTGCTCCATTGGCTAGGTTAAGCCCCGATAAAGTATAATTTAACCCTGTTGATGGAGTGGTTACAGTTGCAATGCTTGTCCATGAAGTGCTTGTAATGGCATCATCTATTGCACCAGTAGTAGAATATTGTACTAAAAAATCTGCACCAGTTCCTATTGAATAATATCTTTCTGCATCAAATCCAATTCCAATGGCAGCCATGGTTACACCAGTAGTATTGGTTAACTTAACACCCCATGACCTAAGTGTAGTGCTGGTCATAATAGAACCCAAGGCCCTATCTGTATTGCCCAATACAGAGCCACACGCCCAAATTCTATTGCTGGGGTTCGCATCTCCTGTAGACCAAGTTCTATAGTTACTTTGGTTGGTAAACCATCCCGGTATCGTTACATTGTCTGTCCATGTAACATTGCCACTAGGGCTGGTAGCAGACAATCCATCAAAATTTTGGGAATAGGATGTTGGCGTTGCTGTCATGGATATTTGTGCAGCTACATTGTTGCTCAACAATATAGTAAGCATAGCCGTAAAGGCGGTTATGCAGTTGAATAATGTTGGGAAGCGAAATCTTTTTTTCATACAAATAAAAATTGGTAATTAACTTATTGTTGAGAAGCAAAAGCTTCATTTGAAAGAAAACTAACGAGTAAATTTTTTTTGGAAACTGATAAATAGTTCAGTTGTACAAGCTGATTGATCAGCAATAGATGTATCATAAAGCAAGCTTTGGTGATGATAAAATGTTTATCAAATAAATCGTTAGAGCGATTTAAAGCTACACACAAACACTTGGGCTGTATTGTATTGCAACATGTATTTTTATGCAAACGATACCGATAACGATGCCTTTAGCTATACTTTCTTAATTAATAAATAATTGGAGAAAATTATACTTTTTGATGTATTAAATTAACCCAAATTGTTTACAGTGGTGTAGTAGATGTTTGTAATGCAACAATATCCACTCTTCTAAATTTAATTCTCCAAATACAGGATGCATGGTTACTGCTCCTTCATTTTGCTGAAAATAAAGTACAAAATGGTTAATTTGTTTTTGCAATTCCTCAATAGCTAAATCTACACGTTCAAATTTTAAAGGCAATGGTTCGGCAGGTAAAACTTGTTCGGGAGCTTTTGTATTTTCTCTGAACTCTTTTTCACTCATTAAAAATTCTTTCAACTTTGGCAAATGCTCAATAGGCGATACCAAAGGAAATTGTAAGCCATTGCTAGAAATTGTAAAAAAACTGGCTACATGTTCTATCATTTGCTGAAAATTCATTTTGCCCCATTTTGCTGTTGTTGTAGCATTGGCTTGTTGCAGCAATGCAGGAAACTCATGAGTTATAAAGGCAAGCTTGGTTGTGTCCATTTGTATTTATGTATGCACTAAAACTAATAAAAAATCCTACTAAATTTTAGTAGGATTTGCAGTTGGTATTGGTTGAGAAAGGTTAAATTAAATGTGCTCAACTAGTAAGACATTCTTTTTTCAATTTCGTTGCACAAGGCAGAAAAAATTTCATCAATACTGCCTTCGCCTTTTATATGTACTACTTTTTTAAATTTAGTATAGTAATCGGCTACTACTTTTGTTTTTTGTT
>JAGOUF010000057.1 GCA_018061385.1 Chitinophagaceae bacterium
GTCTAATGCCATGGCATTGGTTTTTTTGTTAAAGTTCCAGTTATCATTTGGTCCTATATTCACCCATGAAGAAACTCCATTTAATAGTCGCAGTAAGCTTGGTTGAGTGCCAGTTATTAAATTGGTAGATAAGTATAATGTATTATTGTCATCGCAAGCCAATGTTATAAAATGTGATTGAGATGTAATACCAAGATTAAAGCCAGACCAAACTGTACCTGTGTATTTGAATACTTTAGGTATGCCTTGCTCATAAATGTTTGTAGCATCTGTAAACCCAATATACACAGCTCCAAGTTTATCAAAGCATACATCTAAATACCCTACATTATTTCCACCAAGAACTGGACTTGCAACCCAACCACTGCCATCATTTATATACACAATAGGATTGCTAGATGTGCCCAACTGACCTGTAGCTAAAGCAATTACACCATAGCTATTAATGCTCAATGCTGCATGAGTATTGGCAGATGTTACAGTTGGCCCTACATTAACCCAGTTACCACTCACAAATTTTTTAAGTGTAACAGATTTTGAGCCACTGTTTTCTATATAAGCAATATACAGATTACCTTGTGAATCAAAAGCAATATCGGTAACATCGTTACTTCTGTTTCCAAAGCTTTTACCCACTACTCCTCCTACATTTTGCCAACTGCCACCTGTAAATCTTTTTACTCTAATTGAACTGTCAGACAGCAACATTTTTACCACATACAATGTACCATTTGCATCTGTAGTAAATGAAAATGCAGCACTATTGTTATTGCTACTATCGTTTAGATCAACTGATTCTCCAATAACATCAGGAGTGTTTAATTTTTCGTACCAAGAAAATGTAGTATTGGTTTGTGCCGTTGTGCTTAATGTAACACCACCACCTGCACAAAAGCTAAATCCTGCAGGATTCGATGTTATAGTGGGTGTTGCAGCACTATTACAAGTTAACTGTTGTACTACTGCCTTATTGCTTACACCAGCATCTTTATAGGCTATATAAATATTTTGGTCGGTATCAAATTTAATATTAGCAAAATCAGCCGTACCTGCACTAAAACCAGCACTTGATACAGTAGACCATGATGTACCATTGTATTTTCTTACAGTAATTTTATTGTTTACGGAATTGTCTTTATATATAATGTAAGCATTGTTATCATAATCAAAAGTAAGTTCTGTAAAAGCAGCTGTATTAGGAGAAATAGCAGTAGCACCAAGAGACTGCCAATTGGTACCATCAAAATACTTAACAGCTGCACGGTTATTATTTGCACCATCGCTATAAGCAATATTGGGTCGATTTAATCTATTAAATGCAATGCTACAATCTGTAACAGAGCCAGTAGTAATTGCCGCTGAACCAACATCTACCCAACTGCTTCCATTGTATCTTTTAACTATTGCAGTGTTACCAACACCACCATTTCTATATACTACAAACGGTAAGTTATTTTTATCGCAAGCAACATCAACATAATCACTTGCAGCTGCAGATATGCCTGATCCACTAATATTTGACCAAGCAGAACCAGATCTTTTTTTAATTGAAACTTTTCCAGAAAAGCCAAAGTCATTATATGCAACAAATAAGTCGTTATTATCTGCTGCTGTAATACTTAAGCTTGTTACATTGCTTGTAGAATGAGAGCCAGCTGTTCCCTCAGTTGTCCAACTAGTGCCACCCCAACGCATAATTGTTAATCTGTCGCTATTACTCTCATCACTAAAAGCAACAAAAACTTCATTGCCATTTAAAGTATTAATAACAGCTATGGAAATATCATTCGCAACTGCACCTGCCGATATACCAGCATTACCCAAAAGAGCCCAAGTAGTACCAGTATACTGCATAACAGTAAGTTTATTGCTATTACTTAAATCTTTAAATGCAATATACATTCGGTTGTCAGTCTTTGAAACTGCAAATGCAACATTATCTGCACCGCCCGATGAAATACCAGTTGTTGCCACATGTGTAAAAGTGCTGCCGGGCTGAGCAAAAGTTTTAACCGAAGAAAATAATAAGAAGAGTGCAAGCAATAACTTGCTAGTAAAAGTGTAACTTTTATCCATTTTATTAAATTTAGTTAATGAATATTGGTTGAAATTATACTAGCTGAATAAATTGAAGAGACAACATTAGCACACGAATAAATAGACTTAATAATTGATGAGTATAAAATAACAGTTGTTACCAATTTCCTTTAGACATTGTATTGGTTAGATTGGTGAACAGACATTATGCAAATAAGTTTAGGGAAGGAAGTTAATCATAACCGTATTGAATGTATACTATAGATATAATGGTATACTCATTAAAATATAAGATTATTTCTCTAAAGGGTAATCTATCGTCAATCAGAGAATGGTTATAAGTATTAACTAAGTGAATATTTATAGTTGATAAGCAATGCCTAATCTCGATCTTAAATTACCACTTTTATATTCATAGTTTAAGTAAGGTGATAGTTCAAAAACAAGTTGAACATGATTATTTTTTATGAATGGTTTTATACGGCTGCCAAAATCTATAAAATAGCCGTTGCAAATGGAGAGCCAGCAGAAGGATTGGCTAAGTTGAAGACAAATCCAGGGGCTAAATACAAGTTGTATTGGGTATTCTTTTTGAAATTATATTTTACAGAAAATTCCATATTCATATTGGTAAAAAAAGTATTTGTTTCAACTTTATAATCCACCCAAAGTTTCTTTTCTGTATTTGTTGTAAGGGAAACAATGGATTGAAATGGAAAGTAACTAATAGCAAGTTGAGCATCTATTTGTTTACAAAATAGTATTATAAAAAAAAGCAATACTATTTTTTTCATAGCTGACTTTTTATAGCACAATAGGCTGGTTTGGGTAAATAATTATCATCGTATAGTAAAGGAAAATCAATCCTGTTGTAATAACTTCTTATCCAACTGTATCTATCTGTAATTCCCCAAAAGGTAATACCATATTGATATGCTTTAGCTATTTGATTATAGTGTTGTATAATACCTGCATAGAGGGAAGCTTGTATACTTGCTAAATCAGCTGTAAACAGCATGTCTTTAGAAAGTGGATTTACAGAAATATCCAATTCAGCAATATGTAACTGATATTGATTATCTACAACCTGCTTAATGGCAATTGCAATTTGTGTAAGCTCAGGGTTTGTAGTATTCATGTGCATTTGCAAGCCAATACCGTTTACCTTAACACCTTTAAGTCTGAGGTTATTGAGTAGTTGTATAACAGCATTTCTTTTAGCTGTATTAGATTCTAAATTGTAATCATTGTAAAAAAGCAACACATTATTATCTACTTCTTGCACATATTTAAATGCTCTTTCAATATAAGTACTGCCTAGTTTTTCTTTCCAAATAGAATTACGTAACGTTCCATCTTCATTAAAGGCTTCATTTACTACATCCCATGCGGTTACTTTATTTTTAAAGTGCAGCACAACTGTTTGGATATAATTCTTAAAAAGTAATTCCCAATCGTTATTATTACCATTAAAGTCTTTTATCCAGTTGGGTATTTGCAGATGCCAAATAAGGGTGTGCCCATGCACTCTTTGATTATTTCTTGTTGCAAATGCTACAATGCTATCTGCTTCACTAAAGTTATATACACCTTCAAGGGGTGCTAAATATTCAGCTTTAAAGGCATATTCGGCTGTTACACTATTGAATTGCTGAGTTGCAATTTTTGAATAGTTTACATCATTTATTAAAGTGCTATAATCTATTGCATAACCAATAGGATATTTAGCAAGTTTGTATAATCCTATTTCATCAGAGCAAGAATCGTAATCCACTTTTTTGCATGCTAAAAAAAATAAAAATAGTAATATAGAGTAAAGTATCTTTTTCATTTCAAAGTTCTTAATTCAAAGATTTTAAAAATGCTGTATTAGATTCTACCTTCTAGAATACTTAAAACAAAATCTTTTTTTCTTTGAGATACTGGTACACTAAGGCCTCCCTCTAATACAAGTGAACCACCATCGGTTTTATCAAACATTTTAATTTTTGTATGGTTAGCTAAATAACTATGATGTGTTCTTATAAACCCTAATGGCTCCAACATACTCTCATACTCTTTTAAATTTTTTGAAACAAGAATGGGTTCATTGTTGGTAAAATAAAATTTGGTATACGTACCTTCTGCTTCACAATATAAAATATCTGAAACCTTAATAAAATAAGTTGCTTCAATATCTTTTAATACTATTTTTTTATCATTTTCATTTTTGTAGGATAATTGATTCATTAATACAGAAAGCTGCTTACCTAAATCGTTGTTTCTAATATTTTTTAAAGCTTTTGTAAATGTTTGTTCTACCTCATCTGGGTTTACTGGTTTTAACAAGTAATCAATAGCACTAAACTTAAATGCTTCAATAGCATACTTTTGATGAGCTGTTGTAAATACCAATTGAAATGTAGGATTTTGTAATAAACGTAACAAATCAAAGCCTGTTCCATCATCCATCTCTACATCTAAAAAAACAATATCAGGATCAAACTGATGAATTTTTTTTAATCCATTTTGTACTCCATCGGCTTCGTCTAAAACAATGTCATTAAAGTTGAATAACTCTATGATTTTTTTAAGTCCTTCACGTATTTGTATTTCATTATCAATTAATAAAACTTTCATATTTCTGTATTTAAATACTATTTATACAAGAGTGGTAAATTAATTTTAACTAAAACACCTTTACCATCTACATTATTATCAATTATAAACCCTGCTTTAGTTTTTAGCTTTATGTTTAATAAATAAATTCTATCTTTTATAATTTGACTTGCTCTAGAAATATGTTCTCCATTGTCTTTTGTTACAGTACTTAGCCCAACTCCATTATCATTAATTTCAATGGTTAATTGGTTATTGAACTTATTAAATTGAATATTTAAAACCCCTAAATAATCAATGCCTTTTAACCCATGTTCAATAGCATTTTCAACAAATGGCTGAATAATCATTGATGGTATTTGCAATTCATCAATTTCAAGCAACTGATCTGCATGTATATTGTAGTTAAACCTATTAGGAAATCTAATTTTTTGCAAGTCTAAATACTCAACTAAAAAATCAATTTCTTGTTCTATAGTTACATATTCTTTATACGTACTTTCTAATGTTTCTCTCATAATATGAGAAAACTTGGAAATATTTGCAACTAAATTTTTGTTATCTGCATCAGATAATGCAAAGGTTTGTAATGATGCCAATGTATTAAAGAAGAAATGAGGGTTCATTCTTGCTCTATTTAACCTTTGCTCAGTTTCCATAACAATTTGTTGATGTTTCAATTTTTGTTGTCGTATATAAAATACAACTACAGCTATCATTGCTATAGCTGCAACAATGCAAAGGATATAAATTTTTCTTTGTTGAGAAAGTTCGGATATTATTTTTTCGTTTTTGGTTTGATTATATTTTTTCTCTAATTCTTGAATTGCTTTATTTTTTTTAACCGAAAAAATACTATCTCTTGTTGTAACCATTTGCTCATAAGCCCATAATGCTTTAATTGGATTACTTAATTTTTTCGAACTTTTATATAATAGTTCTAAAGCATTTATTGAAAGCTGTTTATTGAATAATAACGCATATTTAAGAGCAGAATCGGCCATTATTGATGCTTCTTTATATCTGTTTTGTTCAAAAAAAACTTCAGCTTTTCGTTCAAATGCCAACATTAAATATCTATCAAAATCATGTACCCCTTTAGGAACTTTCATGATAATGGTATCGGCATACAATATACTTTTTAAGTACATTTTTTTTGTGCTATAGTATTTACTAATGTTACTATAAGCCTGCATAGACTCTATCAAATCTTGTGGATACCTTGCTATTGTTAATGTTTGATATGAAGTATTAATAACTGAATCTAATAAAATACTGTTGGATGATTGCTCAAACAAATCATAATAGTTAGAAGACATTCTAACCAATGCAGCACATATTAGTGTAGTATCTTTTTGTTGAATAGCAATGTTATAACCATCTCTAAAAAAAATGTTGGCTTTTTGGTATTCTTTCAGCTCACTAAATACAGCTCCAGCATTTAAGTTTGCTCTTGCCAATGCATATTTTTCATTTTGTTGAGTAGCAAGTTCTACTACTTTTAAAGCAACATTTAAAGTACTATCTAAAAATCCATTTTCTGTATAATATTTTGAAAGCGTATTATAATATCGAATAAGTGGTTTTTTGTTACAAGATAATTGTTGTACAATGATAAATTCATTTTGCAAAAAATCTCTAGCTTTAGTATACTGCTTTCGTGAAATTGCAACTTGGGCCAAGCCATCTAAATAATTTGTTATACATATTTTTTTATTAGACAGATTAAATTGCTGAATAAAATATTCGGCCGAATCTAAATTACCACTATTAAAGTTTTTTGCAATTGAAGGAATTAGTTTGGGTGCTAATTCACAATTACATTCATCTTGTGCAAACAATGAAATAATTGAAAAGTAAAATAAAGTAAATAACAAAAAAGATATTCGAACGAATTGCATAAGTTTAGTTTTATTACTTGATTGCTGAAGTTACACTTCCATTAAGCATGCTCAAGCTAGAATTAACACAATGTAATGCATGTAAAACTAAAATTGGATTGATTTCTTGTTGTTTTAATTGATCAATCCGCAATGTAAAATCATACAATTTTTTGGTAAAACTAATTAATGGAATTAGTATAAATAACTCCTCACCCTTTGCATTGATTATAGTAAAATGAGTCTTCCATAATCCATTCATTTTAATGGTGTATTCTTTATTTTCATTTAAGAAACTCACCAAAAATAAATTTTTTGTTTTTTTTGTTATTTGAACAATTTCTTTAAGATTCTTATCAAAAGAAACAGCTCTACTTAAAGAAAAATTAGATCTTAAAAAAATTGTAACAGCATTAACATAATCTATTACATCTGCTTCCATCATAAAATGATTGGTATAAAATAAGCTTCCTAATACTTTTTCATGTTCTAATAAATCATAAGATTTTCGTTCAATTGTTTTAATATTCATACAGAATTTCTCATTAGGTTACATGTTTAAAATTACCATTTAAAACTCATGAAAACCTTTATCTCAATAATTGATACACAAAAACAAACAAACGATGTTAATCAATTAACAAGTGATTTATTCTATAAACTAAAACGGGAAAAATCTCAAATTCACTTATTGGTTTATTCAAATCAACTGTCAATTAAACCGTAGCAAGTATTAATAGGCACTATAAAAAAAATTTAGCTATATCTACTTTTATACAAATTATTTATATGTATAAAAATATTACTTCCATATTAATATTCTTCATTATTATTATCAGTTCACAAGCACAATGCCCTGCAGGAACTTGGAATAATACTGGATTTTTTATTGGATTTGATATACCATCACAACCTGGAATAGCCAATGAAAGTACTGCTGCTGCTGCTTGGGGAGGGGATTACTATTTGTTTAATGTTGTAAATGGCAATACATACGTTTTTAGAACCTGCTTTACAGAGAACACTTCAATCAATACAGTTCTATCCTTATACAATGCAAATGGTACTACATTAATTACTTTTAATGATGATTTTTGTGGACAACAAAGCCAAATTTCATGGACTGCTAATTTTACTGGACAAGTAAGATTAAGCTACTATCAATCAGGCTGTGCTACTGCTTTTATAGATACTAAAATTGGCGTATATTATACAACGCCTTGCAGTGCTCCAATAATTTCAAGCAATCCTTCATCAAGTACTACTTGTACTTCTACCAATACTTCATTTACAATTAATGCATCGGGAACTAGTTTAAATTATCAGTGGCAACAAAATACTGGTTCGGGCTTTAGTAATATTACCAATGGTGGTGTATATAGCAATGCAACTACAGCAACACTAAATTTGACTGGAGCATATTCGGCAATGAGTGGTACAACTTATAGATGTATAGTAAGTAATACTTGTGGCTCTATTAATTCAAATGCTGCTACATTAACAGTAAATCCTAATAATTGGATTGGTTCAAGTAGCAATAATTGGTCTACTGCTGCCAATTGGAGTTGTGGTATTGTACCAAGTTCTTTAGACGATGTTACAATTTCAACAGGAACTCCAACTGTTACTTCGGCTAGTTCTGCTTCCTGTAGAAATTTAACCAAAACTGGGATTTTATCCACTCTTAATTTATCTGGTGCAACATTAAATGTGTTTGGAGATTTAGCCTATAACTCAGGCACAATCACAACTACAGCAACGAGCAATATTAATTTTAGTTCTAGTGGTTTACAAAATCTAAGTGGTACAAATTTTTCAACTGCAACAATTTCTAAAAGCGTTGGAGGAACTTTAAATATAAATTCAAATGTATCTATCACTAATTCTTTAAATATTAATGCTGGAATTGTAAACATAAATGCACTCGTTGTTTTTAAAAGTAATGCATCAACATCAGCGTATATAGGTACAATAAATGGTCAGCTAATTGGCAGTTTAAATATTGAAAAATATATTCCTGGCAAAAGGGCATTTAGGTTTTTAGCACATCCATTTAGTGCTGATACTTCTATTTTCTTAAATGCTCTTACTACAGCATTCAATATAACTGGTATTGGTGGTTCTACAAATGGTTTTACAACAACAACTACCAATAGTCCATCAGCTTTTTATTATAATAATACAATTGCTGGCTCAGGAAATGGTTCTAACGATTTAGGTTGGCAAGCTTTTACCAATACAAATACAGGCTCGTTGAATAGATGGAATTCTTATCAAGGCATAAGGGTATTAATTAGAGGTTCTTTGGGTGAAGGTTTAAACGGATTACCTTATACTCCATCTG
>JAGOUF010000059.1 GCA_018061385.1 Chitinophagaceae bacterium
ACATATAGTTTACAAAATTGCATGCAAAAACTGCTGCTACATGTAATTTTAAACGCTGGGAATTGTTGTGATAAACTACTTTGTTTGATAAAGACAAAGCCAATTGTTTAAGTAGTTCAATTATAGCTATTGAACTTCCGTCAACTGCAAAAGGAATTGGTGTATCTAAACCCATTTCTTTACGAATACTTTGAATAGGATACAATACTCCATAATTGCTGCTCACTTGCTTTAATACTTCAATAGCAACAGAACCAGCAGAATGTACAACCAATTGATTGGATAATTGCAATTGCTTTACGATTGATTCTATTGCTTTATCGGCTACTGCAATTATATATAAATCGGCTTCTTGAGTTATTTTGGATATATCATTCAATCCAATAGCGTCAACAGTTTCAGCCAATTCATTGGCCATTAAAATATTTCTACTATATACTTGTTGAATATTGTGTTGATGTTTAAACAATAGCTTTGCAAAAACTGTTGCAACATTGCCCGAACCTATAATTACTACCTTCATCTTATATTTGACTTGTTATGAAATTAAAATTAGCACAAAGAATTGCAATTGGTTATTATAAAACCAAAATTAAAACAATTGGCCTTTTATCTAAACGAAAAGCTGCTGAAAAAGCATTTGTGTTGTTTTGTACACCTTATAGCGGTAAACCCAAAAGAAAAGCTCCTGCAATTTTTCATCATGCAGAAAAACTTTCTATACAAATTAATAATTTAACTATTAGAGGTTGGCAATGGCAACCAGAAAAAAACAATGGTAAAAATATTTTAATTGTACATGGCTTCGATAGTTGTAGCTACAAATTTGATAAGTACATTCGTCTTTTTTTATACGAAGGCTATACAGTTAAAGCCTTTGATGCAACAGGTCATGGCATTAGCGATGGAAAAACAGCCAATGCACTTATGCTAAAAGATACCATTGTAGCAATTGAAAAAAAATATGGCAATATTACTCATTTAATGGCTCATTCAATGGGTGGCATTGCAGCAGCTTTGGCTACAGAAGAACTAACACATATTGAAAAATTAGTATTGATTGCACCTGCAACAGAAACTCCAAGAGCCATAGATAACTTTTTTAAATTTGTACCATTAGGAGATTCAATTAAAGAAGCAATGTTTGAATATATTATTGAATTGGCTCAACAACCACTCTCCTATTTTTCTGTTGTGAGAAGTGTACAACAACATACAACTTCAACACTTTGGATACACGACGAAACTGACTGGATTTGCCCTTATGAAGATGTGTTGCCTGCACAACAATTGCATTTGCAACATGTTGAATTTTACATAACAAAAGGTTTAGGGCATAGTAAAATTTACAGAGATGCAAAAGTTACTAAAAAAATTATTGATTTTATGAATGTTAAATAATGTTCCCTCTTACAAATCAATTACTTTTCTTTCAGCATTGCTTACATAAGCTGCTTCAATAATTTTTACAACGGCCAATCCATCTTCTGCGGTTACTGGTACATTTTTATTGTGTACAATGGCATCATACATTCCATTATAATAGTTCATGTATTGACCAGTTTTTGAAGGAATTTTTTCTCTAACAATTACACCATTTTGTTCTGTGTGTAATAAACCCCATTCAGCTTCAGGCTCAACGCCCCAATTTGCTTCATTGGGCAATTGTTTATTCACCAATGCAATTTCTTGCACATTGGTTTTAGGTTTTATGAACGAGCCTTTTGTACCATGAAAAATATAACCAATGCTTGCTTCTCTTGCCAAATATGTACTATGAATTCGTACCCTTAATTTGTTTTCGTAAAATAAAATCAACTCAAAATAATCATCTACTTTACTAATATTTCTCATTGCTGTAATATCTGCTAAAATGGCTTTTGGATAACCAAACAATTGCAATGCCTGATCTATTAAGTGTGCACCTAAATCGTATAAATTACCAGTGCCTTGCCCCGGTGTTTCTTTATGTACTTTGTAGCTTAATGTTTCACTATATCTATCGAAATGAAATTCAGCTTCTACTATTTCGCCCAATAACTTCTTTTCTAATACATCTTGAATGGTTAAATAATCACTATCGAAACGTCTGTTTTGATAAACTGATAATTTTCTATTTTTATCTTTCGCTATTTCAATAAGCTCTTCTCCTTCTGCCACAGAAATTGTAAAAGGCTTCTCCACTACAACGTGTTTGTTGGCTAATAAAGCTTGTTTAGCTAAAGTATAATGTGTGTTATTGGGTGTATTCACAATAATCAACTCTATTGCGTCATTGGCTAAAAGTTCTTCGTAGCTTGAATAGGAAATGATTGCTGGATATTGTTCTTGTGCTAATTTTTTATTTCTTTCCCAAACTGCATACAACTCAAAACCATCGTGTAAGTGAATAAATGGTGCATGAAAAACCCAACCACTCATTCCAAAACCACATAAAGCTGTTTTAATTTTTTTCATTTGTACGTGTAATTATTGTAAAAAATAATTTGGGGCTTTCAAATTTCAAATCATTGTTCAACTTTAGTTCAGGCTGTTCGTTACAAGCCATGCAAGCATGGGCTTTTCACTTCCATCCTGCAGCCATTCAACAAAAGAACAACACTCAACAATTCAGTCAAATTGAGCCATAAAATTAATGAACATAAGGTTTCCAAGTACCCAATATATTTTCTAAAGTATATTGTTTAACCTCTACAGTAGTTAATTGTTTACTCCATTTTACACGTTCAGTTGCATTGGCACCTAAGCCAGTAGATTCGTACTCTGAATAACGTGCAGTAGCTTCATTTGCACTATTTTTCCAATTGCTCCAACCTTCTTTAATAATATGGCTGCCTAAATTGCAATTTATATAAGCTACAGCTGCATTAGGTTGCCATGGGCGACCTAATGATACTTTGTTGATGTTGGAGTCGGCAGTGAGTGTGCAATTGAAAAACACAAAGCCAAATGGAATTTCTCGTGGTGTAGATGCTGCTGTAACATGAGAATTCTTCTTGCTGTGAATAATGCACTTACTAAATACTGCTGTAGATGGCCCAAAAATAAAATCGGTAGTGCCTTCTAAATAACAATTCTCATAATACTGCTTACTGCCTGATCCACTACAAAATAAAATATCTTGAAATCCTTTAATGTTACAGTTTTTAAATGCTATTCTATTGCCATAAGCAAATACTGCAACTGCTTGCCCTGCATTAAAACCTGCATTGTTTTCTATGGTAATGTTTTTTGCTGTAAAATCATCGGCATAAATAAAAAACGAAGCAGAATTCCAAGTATTAATGGTATCGCCATTTGCTAACACTTGTCTTGCATGATTGTTATAAGTAATAATGGTGCTGTCTTTATTTTCGCCAATGAGTGTAACAAAATTTTTTCTTGTATCTAAAACAAGCTTTTCATAATAAATTCCATTGCCAACTTTAATGGTAATTGGTTGGGTATTATTTGCAGATACAGCATCAAATGCAGCTTGTATTGTTGTAAAGTTTGCAGGTTTGAGCTTTGATACAGTAACAATTTTTTGTGCATTGGCTTGCTGAAAAAAAAGTAAACCAATTAAAAGTTGAATGCAATTAATTTTTTTCATGCTGTATAAATATAAATAAAATATTTTCAAAAATATAGGGGGCTCCTAGACAGGAACCCCCTTTTTTTATTGCTTGCAAAAACTATAAACACGAAATTTTTATTGAACTACAACAGCCTTATTTATTTTGGTAGAGCCATTGGTAATTTGTAATTGATACATGCCTTTAGCAATTGTATTTGACAATTGTAAAGTTTGTGCAGACGAACCTGCTTCTACATTTAATTTATTGGTAAACGCAATTCTACCAGAAGCATCGAACAATGAAATTGTATAAGTAGATTTTGTAAAATTGTTTAGTTGTAAATTAACCGTACCATTTGTAATTGGATTTGGTGTTACCATTACCTCTGGATCAGATTTTTTAGAGTTCAATCTTACTATATTGCTGTAGCTCAATTTACCATCTTTATCTACTGCCTTAATTCTGTAAAAGCCTGTAACATTTAAAGGAGCAGCATCTATAAAACTATATGCTTTTGCATTGTTTGCAGAAAAGCTTCCTACAGTTGCAAATTCAGTTCCATTTGCAGAACGTTCTATGTAATATTTTTCTGTGTTAATTTCTAATAATACATCCCATGAAATTTTAGCTAACCCATTGGTTAATGAAGCATTAACAGCTCCAAATTTAACCGGTACAATTGCACTAAAACTAGTTATCCAAATACTATCAACGTCTGTATCGGTTCCTGGACGACCAACAATTTTTAATCTTTTTGCAGTTGCAGAATTTACCATAATTGTAGTATCTACACAAGTTACAGTTGCAGCAGAACTTCTAGCCAAATCAACTACTGTCCAGTTAGATGTTAAAGCAGAAGTATCAGATGTCATCCAAATTGTATAAGATCTACTTGCCCTAGCTCTTAAAAAATGAAGTTCATTAATTCCAAAGTTAACTATTGGAGTTACTAAATAACCAGAATCAGTTACACCAGATATGTTTTTATACCTTACATGATTATTACCTGCCGGACAACCAGTACCTGTTGTTCTATAAACATTAAAAGCATACCAAGTTCCTATTCCCCCAATAAAATACGTCCCTCCAGTAACAGTAGGTGCAACTGTGCCTAAGTCACAACCATCTTCTGGGTTAAATCCTTCACGCCAATACTCTTGATTTTGAGCGTTTAAACCCGCTACACAAAACAAGCTAAGCAATGATACTAAAGTTAATTTGTAGAAATTTTTTTTCATAATTCAAGCATTTAATTGCTGTAAAAATAGTTTTTTATAATTAAGTTTTTTTACTCTTTTTACGCAAACGATGCCATCTACTTTAGAAATAATGCTTCGTACACAAAATAAGAAACGACCACAAATTGTGGTCGTTTCTTATTTATAGATTGTGAAGTATTAATATCCGAAATTCTGAGTTAAATTAAAATTAGCATCTTTTGCAGGTTGTGGTATTGGCAACAGTTCTGATTTTCCAGCAGTATAACCAGTTGCAAGACGTGCAATAATAATACTATTAATGGTTGAAGAACCTGTATTTAAAAACCAGTTTACCCTTGTAGTACCAGCAGGGGTACTTGTAGGTGCTGAAGTATAAAAAGAGTTAAACCAAACGGTTGCGTCATCGTTTGTATTGTTTTGCTTATAATACATATAGGTTGGATAAGTATCGTAAGGTGCCACACGATTAAACATATTTGCTAAAGCAAGTTTTGTTTCAGCAAGTTTTGTACCTAATAAATTCCAACGTATTAAATCGTATTTTCTAACACCTTCGCCACCCAACTCTAAAGAACGCTCTTTAACTAAACGATCAAAAAATTGAATTTTGCTTAAGCTAGCTGGCAAATCAACAGTTGCGTCAACTGCTGTTAAAGATTTTCCATACCCACGACGACGAACTTGGTTTACTAAACTATATGCTAAAGCAGTTGGCCCATTAATTTCATTTTCAGCTTCTGCTAACATTAACAACACATCGCTATAACGAATAATTTGCCATTTATTACTCAAATATTGTACAGCATCGGTAGGTGAAATTGGAGGATTAGAAACCCAATCTCTTCTAAATTTTCCATCATTCATTGCTGTAATTCCTAAGCCAATTTTAGTAGCACCATCTGCAGCAACATTATATGGAGCAATGGTTACATCTCTTCTTAAATCGGTTGAATCGAACGCATAAAAATAAGTTGGTAATGGGTTTACGCTAGAGTTACCTAGGTTATTTACTCTTGGTCCATTGTAATAACCCAATTTAGTGTCGGCAGTGGCATTACGTCCTATTGCAGATGCTTGAAACATCAATTCACCATGAGGATCAGCCGAAAATCTACCTCCAACTTTATTCTTCCATAAATCTTTAAAACTTGGGTTTAAAGCATGTTGATTTGAAGCGATAATTTCTTCACATTCTTTTTTTGCGATGGCATAAAAATCTTGATAGTTTGCAGAACGAATCATTGTACCTGTTTGGCTTAATCTATATCCACCACGGTATAAAGCAATTCTTGCTCTTAAAGCTTTTACAGTTCCTTTTGTAATTCTTTCATCCATTGGATCGCCAATTGCTGCCAATTCGTTACGCCAAGGCACCAATGTTGTTGCCAATTCTAAATCGCTTAACAATCTATCATACAAACTGTCGGCACTTACTCTTTTAGGAAAAGGGTTTGCTACTGCTTCGGCATAAGCTGGCTTAAATTGTGCTGGTAAATCGCCCCAATTTCTTATTGCTTCTAAATAGTATTGAGCTCTTAAGGTTAAAGCCTCACCATACATTCTTTGCAATTGCTTTTTTTCTAAATCTGTTCCGCTAGAGAACAAAGCCATTTTCGGAATATTGTCAATACAAATATTTGAATACTCTATACCGGTAAATAATTGATTAAATGGACGTTCTAATTGAGCATTACTTGGTGTTGCTGAATAACGAGCAATGTCTCTTCTATCATTATCAGCAGCACCAGAAGGACCTTGCATTTCATCTGTATCAAGTGGATAATACAAACTTAAACGAATGCCATAACCATTATCGCCTACCAAACGGCTATAGGCTCCAGCAATTGCTTGGTAAGTTGTACTTACATCTTTAAACACAAACTCGGGGCCTACTGATGTAATGGGTTGTTGATCTAAATATTTTTTGCAGCCACTCATGCTTGCTACAGTTACTGTAGCCAACATTATTGATACTATATTTTTAAATTGAATTTTCATATTACAAGAATTTATTTTTTTAGAATGATACGTTTGCTCCAAATACAAATGAACGACTACGAGGATATGCTGAATAATCTAATCCTGGTGTAAGTGGGCTTCTGCGTACACTTACTTCTGGATCGTAACCTGTATAGCTTGTTATTACTGCTAAATTATTGGCTGTACCATAAATACGTAATTTACTAATACCCAATTTAATTAAACTTTTTACAGGAACACTATACCCTAAAGTAATATTGTTTAGCCTTATAAACGAGCCATCTTCTATTGCCCATGAACTTGGATAAAATGCACCTGCACCAGTAATTGGTTGCCAAATTTTTGCATTGGCATTTGCAGCAGCTAATTGGTCTGGAGCAATACCATATACTAAATTATTGTTTACCCATTGTATTCTTGTACCATTGGCATCAATAGTTTTCCAACGCTCTGTCATAATATCTAACATGTTAGAACGATTGGTATAACCATTGGTGAATTCAATTTTATTGGCATTATAAATATCATTACCATAAGAAAAATTGAAAAACACATTCATATCCCAATTTTTATAAGTAATGGTATTGGTGAACCCTCCAGTAAACTTAGGTGTTGGGTTGCCAATGATAGTTCTGTCATTGTTTACATCAATTGAACCATCGTTATTTAAATCTTTGAACTTAATAGAGCCTGGTTGTACCACACCAATAATTGGAGTTGCATTGGCAACACCTGCTTTTAAAGTATATTGGCCAGTTGTTGTATTGTAATCAAAATCGTTTACTGTATAAAAACCATCATTTACCAAACCCCACATTGAACCTACAGGGTCACCAATTCTAACAATATAATCTGTTGGTTGACCTGAAACACCCCAACTTGGTGAAGGGAAGAAAGAATTTTGATTGGTACCTAAAGCGTTAACCACATTTTTATTGAAACTCATGTTTAAGCTAGTTGTCCAACTAAAAGTGTTTTTCTTTCTTAAAACATCTACATTCAATTGAAACTCAAAACCTTTATTTTGGGTTTTACCAATATTTTGAAGTTGAGTAGAATAACCATAAGTTGATGCTACAGGAACGTCTAACAATAAATCTTTACTATCATTAATATAATAATCGATACTTAAGTTTACTTTATTACGGAACAATGTTAAATCGAAACCTAAATTGGTATTCACTAAAGATTCCCAACGCAATGCTTGATTCACTAAACTTGTAGATGTATATGCAGGTACTGATTGACCATTGATACCATAATACAATAAATCGTTTCTAAAAGTAGTAAGGTATAAATAATCATTAATACGATTGTTACCTACTGAACCGTAGCCAACTCTAAACTTAAGATCGTTTAACCAATTAACCTCTTTCAAAAAGTTTTCATTCTTCATTCTCCAAGCAAAAGATGCAGATGGGAAATAACCCCATCTTTCTTCAGGTGCAAATTTTGAAGAGCCATCGGCACGAACATTAAATGTAAAGAAGTACTTTTTATTGTACGAGTAACTTACACGACTAAAGAAACTTAAACTAGTGTATTTTGTTTTTATAAAACGAGGGTAACTTAAAATGTAAGTTCCTAGTGCTGCATTACCGAATGCTTCATCTTTATCAATTCCGTTAGGTAATAAATTATAGTTGCTTTGGTTTAAAGAAGTAGTTAACTCATAAGTTTCTTGTCCAATTAAAAAATCAAAATCATGTCTTTTCTTATAATTTTTTAATGCAAAAGATAAAACGTTTGAATTGGTAATTGTTTGTGTTTTGGTAGAATCTAAATTTACAATTGGTTTACGACTACCAAAATTAACTGAGTATGAAGATGCTGAATCACTAAATTGACGATCAATTAATTTTCTGCTATCAAACCCAAATGTTGATTTAAATGACCATCTTTTAGAAATTTGATAAGAAATATTTGCAGTTATATTTAACTGATCGGTACTTTTTCTTCTGAACTCTGCATCAACCAATTGAAATGGATTAATAAGTGACAACCCATTTCCAGGATTGT
>JAGOUF010000060.1 GCA_018061385.1 Chitinophagaceae bacterium
AAAAATTATGGAAGAATTATTATATAAAAAGTCCTATTATTGTAAACCAATAACAGGACTAAAAATGAGTTGTAAATCTATTTTAGGATTAAGTGTAAATATGTAAACTTATTTTAGGACGAGACATTCCCTGATAGCGCGGAATTGCATTCCGTGCCCACAAAGCAAAAAAAACCCTGCAATCATCTTGCAGGGTTTTTCTATTTTCTATTATTCTATTTTCTCAAAAGAAAATTAAAAATCAAACTTAATACCTTGTGCTAACGGTAACGCTGTTCCGTAGTTAATCGTGTTCGTTTGTCTTCTCATATATGCTTTCCATGCATCTGAACCTGATTCACGGCCACCACCTGTTTCTTTTTCACCACCAAAAGCACCACCAATTTCAGCACCAGAAGTTCCAATGTTTACGTTAGCAATACCACAATCAGAACCCGCTGCCGAAAGGAATAATTCCATTTCTCTCATGTTGTTCGTAAAGATAGAAGAAGATAATCCTTGAGGAACGGCATTTTGCATGGCAATCGCTTCTTCAATGGTACTGTATTTCATTACGTATAAAACAGGTGCGAATGTTTCGTGTTGCACGATTTCGAACTCGTTTTTAGCTTCAATAATACATGGTTTTACATAACAACCACTTTCGTATCCTTTTCCTTCTAAAACACCACCTTCTACAATAACTCTTCCGCCTTCTGCTTTTGCTTTTTCAATCGCGTTTAAGTAATCTTGCACTGCACCTTTATCGATAAGTGGACCCACGTGATTGTTAGCATCTAATGGATTTCCAATTTTTAACTGAGCGTATGCTTTTGCTAAAACGTCTAAGGTTTTATCGTAAACACTTTCGTGAACAATTAATCTACGAGTTGACGTACAACGTTGACCTGCTGTTCCTACTGCTCCAAAAACCGCTCCTACCAATACCATTGATAAATCGGCTTCTTGAGAGACGATAATTGCGTTGTTTCCACCTAATTCTAAGATCGTGTTTCCAAAACGCTCCGCAACCGTTTTTGATACGTGACGACCAATTCTTGTAGAACCTGTAAACGATACTAATGGAATACGTTTGTCATTATTGATTAAATCACCAGACTCGTTACCAACTACTAAACAGCTGATTCCTTCTGGTAAATTGTTTCTTTCTAATACGGTTTGAATGATGTTTTGACACGCAACACCACATAAAGGCGTTTTTGAACTTGGTTTCCAAATACAAACATCACCACAAATCCAAGCTAACATGGTGTTCCAAGACCAAACCGCTACTGGGAAGTTGAAAGCCGAAATGATTCCAACAATTCCAAACGGATGCCATTGCTCATACATTCTGTGCATTGGACGTTCTGAATGCATGGTTAATCCGTGTAATTGACGTGATAAACCTACTGCGAAATCACAGATGTCAATCATTTCTTGCACTTCTCCAAGACCTTCTTGATATGATTTACCCATTTCAAAAGACACTAATTTTCCTAATGCTTCTTTGTGTATACGCAATTCTTTTCCCATTTGACGAACGATTTCCCCTCTTTTTGGAGCCGGAACCAAACGCCATGTTTTGAACGCTTCTTCTGCAGCACTCATAGCTGTTTCGTAATCTTCTTTTGTTGAAGATTTTACTTTTCCAATCAAATCTCCTGTTGCAGGTGAATAAGATTCGATGATTTTTCCGTTAGAAAACCACTTTGTTCCAGTAGAAGTTCCTTCGTTAATTTCTTTAATGCCTAATTGTTGCAAAGCTTCTTGCATACCAAATTGAATTGCTGCTTCAGATATCATTTTATAACTTTTTATTCGGTTTTTGTTAAATTTTTATCAAAGATAAAAAATATATTGTAACTCCGTAAATGTAATTGTGTTTTAAAATTTTAACCACATAGAATCATAGGTTACTATACTCAGATAAAGTCGTTTCACTTAACATGAGAAACCATAGACCTCTATCTAACCAGAATGGTCTATCCCGTTCTCTTTTTTCTATGTTTCTATGTGGTTAGAGATTTATTTCTTAATTGTAAATTTAGGATTGGTTTCCATTACAGTGCCACATTTTTTGCAGGTTCTTTTTTCTTCTGAATTGTAGAACGTACTGAAATGCGGTAGAAAATCCTTTTCTATATCGTGTAATTCGAAATATACTTCGTGTAATTTATGATTGCAATTGTCGCAAAACCACAATAAACCATCATTGAATCCTTTGCCAACACGTTTTCTTTCGATTACCAATCCGATAGAACCTTCCGTTCTTGCTGGTGAATGTGGTACTTTAGCAGGATGTAAATACATATCGCCTGCTGAAAGTTTCATAGCTTTCTTTTCGCCATCTTCTTGAATGTAAACGGTGATTTCACCTTCTAACTGATAGAATAATTCTTCGGTTTCATTGTAGTGATAGTCTTTTCGTGCATTGGGTCCACCCACAACCATTACAATGTAATCATCAGATTCCACATATAAATTCTTATTACTCACAGGTGGTTTTAACAATGCTTTGTTGTCCTCAATCCACTTTTGTAAATTAAACGGTTTTCCTATTGCCATCATTTTTAATTTAAAACGTAAAGTTACTAAAAAGAAAAAAGGTTAGCTGTACTTTTTGTTACAAACTAACCTTATTAAATTATTAACTTTGGAATTACTTCACTTCTTTCACTAAATAAATATAAACTGGGAAGTGATCCGAGAATCCAGGAACTCCGTTTTGATTACGAAGTGGATATCCTTTGTACTGACCCGTTTTCTGAATTAAGAAAGGTTTGTTGTAAATACCCGCCTTCCAATATTTGAACGAACTATAATCGTTATTATCCGCAGGAATTAATTGCTGACTTACCATGATTTGGTCAAAAATATCACCTGAATCTCTGTAGAATAAAGAAGCATGTCCGTCTTTGGCCATTTGCTCAAATGGATTGTAAACGTCTCTTGGTTCTTTTAATTCTGTTTTCTTAAGTTTAGCGCCAATACCTTGTTTCACACTTTTATTATAAGCACCATCATTTAAATCTCCCATGGTAATGAATTTAGCCTTTGGGTTAATTTTTATGATTGAATCCATTATTTTTCGGTTTAATCTACCTGCCGCTTCTCTGTAAGGACTACTTTTTTTCTCTCCACCAGAACGTGATGGCCAGTGGTTTACAATAACATTAATTTCTTCACCGTCTAACAAACCAGTAACTAAAAGTTGGTCACGAGTGTAAATTCTTTTTGTCTTTTTATCGTAGTTAACGTTTTCTTCAACCTCTTCATCTTCTTTTTTGTCTTTTTTATCAGTCGCAGATTCTGACTCATATACATACAGAGGAACATTGATGTAGCTTGTTGGTTGGAAATACTTTTCTTGGTATAAAAAACCAACATCAATTCCACGTTTATCTGGCGAATCAAAGTGTACTACTTTATATCCTTTATTAATTAAGGCAGGATGTTTTACTAAATCTTCTAACACTCTTCTATTCTCAATTTCACAAGCACCAATAATAACTGGTGAATTTTTTTGGTTTTCGCTTGTACCTAATTCAATTAGAACTCTACTTAAATTATCTAATTTCTTTTTATAATTCTTTTTTGTCCAACCGTTCACAGGAGTATATTCTTCATCATATGTATCGGGATCGTTAATTGTATCAAACAAATTTTCAAAATTGTAAAATGCAACCGTATGCACCTTAAATTTTTTATCCTGAGAAAAAGCACTATTGATAGACAAAATCACGGTAAATACAGCCAAAAGGTGTTTAATTTTCATAAATTAAATGTTATATTAATATCAAGCTTATTACAAATTGGGAGCCAAAGGTAAATAATATTATTAAATGTTATACATTTGTAGGCTGTTAAGTTTTTAACCACTTAACGTTAAATAAGTATTAATTATAATTTTCTCTATGAAAAAACTTGTATTAAGCACTTTACTAGTGCTACAAGCCGTTTTTGTTTTTGCACAGCAAAGTCCAGCCTTAAAAGGTAAGGTTATCGATGCTAAAAGTCAAAAACCTTTACAAAATGTTGTTGCAACCATTCAAAGTACCAATCAATCTGCTTTGACTGATTTTGACGGAAATTTTGTTTTTCAATCACTTCCTGCTGGGGAACAAGTATTAGTAGTTAAGTCTACAGGATACAACCAACAGACGTTTGTATTAGAACCTAACAATGGGGAACCATTGGATTTAGGGGTTGTGGTCTTAGAAGAAGATGTAACTTCTGAACAACAGTTGAGTTTAGTTACTATCACCGAAAATGACTTAGGAGATGATAACAGTGGGTCGGAAAGTACTTCTGGTTTATTACAAGCCACAAGAGATACTTACCAACAAGCTGCTGCATTTAACTGGGGGCAATCTCGTTTTAGAATTAGAGGTTTAGATAATGAATATGGAGTAACCATGATTAATGGTATTTCAATGAATAAATTGTATGATGGAAGACCACAATGGAGTAACTGGGGTGGTTTAAATGATGCCACTAGAAATCAAGAATTCACAATGGGTTCTGCGCCTTCAGATTATACATTTGGTAGTGCATTAGGAACACAAGAAATCAACACAAGAGCTTCATTCTACCGTCCTGGATCTAGAATCTCTATGTCGGGAACGAATACCAATTATAGTTGGAGAACCATGGGTACTTATGCCTCTGGGATGAACAAAGAAGGATGGGCGTTTGTTGTTTCTGCATCAAGAAGATGGGCTCAAGAAGGCTATTTTGAAGGAACTGACTATGCTGCCAATTCATTGTTTGCAAGTGTTGAGAAAAAAATAAACGACAAACACAGCATTAACTTAACTGCAATTTATGCTCAAAATAGTAGAGGAAAAAACTCTCCAAACACAAAAGAAGTGAACGATTTAATGGGAATTAAATACAACTCTTATTGGGGATGGCAAGATGGCGAAAAACGTAACTCTAGAGAGAAAAACGTTGAAGAGCCTATTGCAATGTTATCGCACTACTGGAAAATTACAGAAAGAACAACTTTAAATACAAATGTTGCCTTTCAAACAGGATCTATTGGAAACTCTAGATTAGATTATCAAATAGGAAACAATCCAGATCCAACCTACTACAAAAATTTACCTAGCTATTATAGTAATTTAGGAGATGCTGCAGGTGCAGCTTCTGCTGAAACATTTTTCTTGAATAATAGTCAAATAAATTGGAATGCAATGTACATTGCTAACCAAAATAGTGCGTTTCCAGGAAGAAGTGTTTATGCTTTGTATGAAGACAGAACAGATGACAATCAATTAAGCGCAAATAGTATTTTAAATTCAAGTATTTCTGAAAATGTAAGCTTAACTGCTGGTGCAAATTTCAGAAAACTTCGCTCACACAATCATCAAAACTTAATTGATTTATTGGGTGGTCAATATTTCTTAGATATCGATCCTTTTTATTCTAGAGATGCTGGTCAGTCTGACTTAAATAACCCAAACAGACAAATTGGTGAAAATGACTCTTATGGTTATAACTATTTATTACATGCATTAACATTTGATGGATTTACACAATTTAAATTTACTTATGATAAAGCTGATTTCTATTTAGCACAATCATTCTCTAGAACAGAATATCAAAGAGAAGGTTTGTACAGAAATGGAATCTATGCTGATAATTCTTTTGGTAAAGGAGAAAGCATCACATTTGAAAACTTCGGATTCAAAGGAGGTTTAACATACAAATTAAACGGAAGAAATTACTTAGATTTCAACGGTTTATACCAAACTAAAGCACCAAGTTTAAGAAACTCTTTTTCTAATGCTAGAATGAACAATGTAATTACTCCAGACTTAGAAAGTGAGAGCATTACAAGTGCTGATGGAAGTTATATCTTAAGAGCTCCAAAATTCAAAGCGCGTATAACAGGTTTCTATTCTAAAATTCAAAATGCTACTGAAATTGCTTTCTTCTATGGAGAAGGAATTGGTGGTGATGATGGTGGCGATGAAGACACTTTTGTAAGTGAGATTGTTACAGGAATTGAAAAACAAAATATGGGTGCTGAACTTGGTTTAGAATTCCAAATTACTTCAACTATCAAAGCAACTGCTGCTGCTTCTTATGGTCAGTATATTTATTCAGACAATGCTAAGTTAAAAACAAACGATGATGCATTAGCTGCTGCAGGAAATAACTCTTTAACAGACTTTGGTACGGTTTATATGAAAAACTATCACCAACCAGGTATGCCACAAACAGCGGCTTCATTTGGTTTAGAATACAGAGATCCTAATTTCTGGTGGATTGGAGCTAACGTTAACTATTTAGCTAACAGTTATGTTGATTTCGCTAATATCTTAAGAACAGATAATTTTAGTATTGATGGAGCTACAGGTGATAATTATTCTGGAGCTACACCTGAAACGGTTAGAGATATCCTTAAACAAGAAAAATTTAATAGTTTTACATTAGTTAATTTAACGGGTGGAAAATCTTGGAGAATAAGCAAAGCCAATCGTAACACAGTAGGATTCTTTGCGTCAGTAAATAACGTTTTTGATATCACCTACAAAACAGGTGGTTTTGAACAATCTAGAAAAGCAACTTTCCCAGATTTACAAGCTGACCAAGCTAACGGAACACCTTCTTTTGGATCTAAATATTTTTACGGATACGGAAGAACATTCTTTGTTAACTTCTACATAAACTTCTAAAAAAAATATACTATGAAAATAAAATTTTTAAAAACAATTTTCTTGTTGGCACTTAGTACAAGTGCTTTAACAAGTTGTGTAGGAGATGATGATTATGTTATTCCTACTGTGTATACTTATGCATTTAACGAAGGTTTTGAAACTTCTACAACTGGAAGTGGTTCAGTTGAGGTGCCAATTACTTTAGAAGGATGGATAAACTATAATGGATCAACATCAAGTCCAGCATCAGCTCGCTTATGGCATGCTAGAACATTTAGCAATAATATTTACGCGGAATTTTCTTCGTTTTATTCTGCAACAGGTACAAATGATGTCGCTTGGTTAATTACTCCAGAACTAGATTTAACAGCTACAACAGGTGAGGTTTTATCTTTTGTAACAAAAACAAGATTTGCTAATGGTTATCCATTAACTGTATTTATTTCAACTGATTATGATGGAACAACTAGTGGAATTGCTACTGCAACATGGACTCCACTAGCGTTTACTGCACCAACTACAAATGATGTTTTTGTAAGTAGTGGAAATATTGACCTTAGTTCTTATGAAAGCGATAATGTAAGAATTGCGTTCAAATATACCGGAAGTAAAGCTGGTGTAACTACTACTTTACAATTAGACAATGTTAAGATCACTAAAAACTAAATAGCTATGAAAAATATAAAATTAGTAGTAACAACAGCTGTTTTTGCGACTTTATTGAGTTGCGTTAATGGCGATGATTATGGTACACCTGATTTATCAAATGATTGTGTAACCATCGCTAAAACGAAAGAAGTTTCTGATATTACAAATATTGCGACTGCAACTACTGTTCAATATACAACAGGAGAAAATATAGATTATATTGAGGCTTATGTTACTTCAAGTGATGAAGGCGGAAACTTTTATAAATCAATTTCAATGATGTCATTAGATGGATTGAAAGGATTTAGCATGCCTGTGGATAATTACAACTTGTATACAGAATTTGAACCAGGAAGAAAAGTTACCATTAAACTAGATAAAAACAGATATTATAATAAACAACATGGTTCAACAATTATTGGATCTTCTTATAATGGTGGTGTTGGAAGAATTTCTGGTGTTGAATATAAAGATGTGATTTTAAGATCATGTGAAAATGTTAATGAAAATGATATTGTTAAAGACTTAACAATATCTGCTGCAAAAAACGACCAATATTTAAATATGTTGATGGAGTTTGATGGCGTTCAATTTACAGATGCATCTTTAGGAAAAAAATATTACGATGCTACGCTTAATAGCATTGGTGGTGCAACTAATCATGAAATTACAGATCAATTTGGAAACAAAGTAATCGTAAGAGTTAGCGAATTTGCAACATTTGCTTCAAATGCTGTTCCTTCGCTTAATGGTAAAATAAGAGGTGTAATGACTAAATACAATAGTGATTACCAATTTATGATAAGAACTATTAATGACGTTAATTTAACTGACACTAGATTAGCTATTGATTTGAACCCACCAATTGGAGGTTCTGCAATTGTTTATGATGCAACTCTAAACGAGCCTTTTACATCCTACACTACAACAAATCAACAAATTTTTCCAAAATACATCAATGATGCTGCTGTAGGAAGTAGATATTGGCAAAGAAAAACGTTTGGCGGTAATACTTACATTCAAATGTCATCGTTTGGAGGAACAGCAGAAGCTAATCGTACATTATTTATTGTTCCTGTTAATATGACAGCAGCTAGTACTTTTTCATTTAAAACTTTATCTGGATATGATAATGGTGCTGTGCTAAAAGTTTACTATACTACAGACTATGTGCCAGGAAGTCAAATTACCAATGCAACATTAGTAAATATTACTTCTAGTTTTACTATACCTACTGGTCCTTCTAGCGCATATGCGGCATCTTTTACATCCAGCGGAGTTTATAATATTCCTGCAGGTATTACATGAAATGGATATTTCGTGTTTGAATATGTTGGAAATGGTACTGGTGGACCAACAACTACAATGCAAGTTGATGATATTGTAATTAACTAATAAC
>JAGOUF010000061.1 GCA_018061385.1 Chitinophagaceae bacterium
TAATTCAATATCCACATGGTTGTATAGAACAAACAACCTCTGCTGTTTATCCACAGTTGGTATTAAATCAATTGTTAGAATTAACCGATCAACGCAAAAATGAAGTAGATAGAAACATTCGTATTGGTATTCAAAAAATACAAAATTTTCAACAGCCCGATGGAGGTTTTAGCTATTGGCCTGGCAATGGCACAAGCGATGAGTGGGGCACCAATTATGCTGGAAACTTTTTAATAGAAGCCGCCAACAAGGGATACAATGTTCCGTCATCCTTGCTTCAACAATGGAAATATTATCAACGAAACAAAGCATTAAACTGGAATGTTACTGCTGCCGCTTATTATGGAACAGATTTGGTACAAGCCTATCGTTTGTATTTATTGGCATTAACCAAATCGTCCGAAATGGGTGCAATGAACAGATTAAAAGAATACAAGTTTATTAGCCCTGAAGCTAAATGGCGTTTGGCTGCAGCTTATTACTTAAGTGGACAATCACAAATTGCATTGCAATTAATTAGTGGGTTGCCTACTACCTTTTCTGCAAGACCATATACAGGCATGAGTTATGGCAGCGATATTAGAGATCAAGCAATGGCTTTAGAAACCCTAACCATTATGGGAAGAAAAGTTGAAGCTGAACAATTGGTAAAAAGTATTGCAGCAAAACTTGCACAAGACAATTGGTATAGTACTCAAACCACAGCTTATAGTTTATTGGCTATTGCTAAGTTTTCTGGCAACTATAACAACAATCAAAAAATTACAGTTGCTGGTAAAGTAGGTAACCAAAGTGTAAACATTGCCTCTGCGTCATCGGTTGTTCAGCAAAATGTTATTTGGCAAAACGGAAAAGCTACAATTCAATTAAAAAACAATGGTAACAATGTTTTGTATGTACGATTGATGAATGAAGGAAAACCATTTATTACTGAAACCATTGCCTTTAACAACAACCCCAATATTTTACAAGTTGGTGTAAGTTATTTAAACAGCAATGGCACAACTGTAGATATTTCTAAATTAAAACAAGGAACCGACTTTGTGGCCAAAGTAACCATTAAAAATCCTGGTACAAGAGGCTATTATTCAGAGATGGCCTTGTCGCAAATTTTTCCAAGTGGGTGGGAAATTTTAAATACCAGATTGTACAATAGCGAAGGTGCTTTTAAATCATCGTTTAGTAAATACATGGATATTAGAGATGATAGAGTGTATCATTATTTTGATCTTAAACAAAACGAAACGCTTACATTTTATGTTCAATTAAATGCTGCTTATTTAGGCAAATATTATTGGCCAGGTGTTTATGCTGAAGCTATGTACGACAATACTATTGCTGCTGGCGTAAATGGTAAATGGGTTGAAGTGGTTGAGTAATGGAAGCTGTTGCGTTTCGTGAGGAGACACGAACCGTAGCGATAGTATTTCAACATATTTTTTATGTTGACTAAAGTAAAATCAGATGCTTAGGTTCGTGTCCTCACGAACCATCGTGTATCGTTACCCTTTTTTTAAAAAATGAATATTTATAACATCAATTTTTTTGTATGTTTAACGAACAACAACGAAAATCATACATAGAAGTTGGAGACGTATGTTTTTGGACTGCTACATTACATAATTGGATTCCTCTATTACAAAACAATGAAGTAAAAGATATCATTATTGATTCATTAAAAAATCTTTCAGGCAGAGGCTTAGCTACTGTTTATGGTTTTGTAATTATGCCCAATCATATTCATCTTATTTGGCGTGTGAATGGCACGAATGGAAAAGAATCGGTACAAGCCTCTTTTTTAAAGTATACGGCACATGCATTTAAAAAGTGGTTAGAAAAAAATGATCCTGCATTGCTACACAGTTTTAAAGTACAAGCAAATAATAAAAGTTATGAGTTTTGGAAACGTGATTCATTGGCTTTTAAACTAAAGCAAAGAGATACTGCTATTCAAAAACTAGAATATATACACAACAATCCAGTTGCGAAAAATTGGAGCTTAGCAAGTACAAGAGAAGCGTATTATTATTCCTCAGCAAAGTTTTATGAATGTGGTATAGATGAGTTTGGCTTTTTAGAACATATTATGGGTGTTTTGTAAAGTCCGGTTCGTGCTTTAAACCTTCGCCTTGTTTATGTCTTAACCATCTGCCTGTTCGTCTCATTCGCCTTGGATTGTGTCCTCACGAACCTTCTTAATGATTGTACCAATATGTTTCCAAATATTATTTAGGAGTGATTCGTGAAAATACATGCTGTTGTAATAGTTTCGGTTCGTGAGGACACGAACCATAGCGATAGAATAAGCTAACACTTTTTATAATTGTATTCCATGTATCAAGAATAAAAAAATTATCTTTAAAACAAAAACACATGAAAAAATTATTGTTACTATCCACCTTTTGCATACTACTAATAGTAGTTGTTTATTCTAGAGTACAATTGGCAATTGAAAAAAAATTAACCTTTGAGGCTCAAGATGAAATTGTAATTAAAACTGGTTATTCAAGCATAACTATGAAAAAAAATGGAAGCATTATTATTAAGGGTTCAGACATTCAAATTATTGGTACAGATGAAATTAATGTTAAAGCTTCGGGCAAAGTAATTTTAAAGGGTAATAAAATAGCAAGTAATTAAGTTCTTTATGTCATGTCGATGAAAGAAGACATTTGCCCAAGTTTTTTACAAAAGCCTAGCAGATTTCTCGTGGCTCTAAATGAAAGAAAACTGCATTTAGTGGTGTGGTGTCTCACCCACCACAGTCAACATTACTTTTTGGTTGGTGAGACACCCAACCAATAGAAAGGTTTCTTTTTCTGTAAGTCTTTATAAATTGTTATTCATTGTTTGTATGTCATGTCGACGAAGGAGACATCTGCCCAAATTTTATACAATTGCCCAGCAGACTTCTTGTAACTCCAAATGAAAAACATTGCTTCTAGTGGTGTGGTGTTTCACCCACCATTATCATCATTGCTTTTTGGTTGGTGAGACACCCTGCCGACATGACAATCATCAAAAGTTTAATCTTTCAAATACACTTTTATTTCAATTCTTAGCCAATTACCCTCCCATTCTTTCGCTTCTATTGTAGCATAAAAAGCTTTCCCAGCATCCAATAGTCTTGCAATTACTTCATTACTTGTTTTCGGTATGTAACCAATCTTATTTTTTTCAAAATATAAAGCTATTGCAAAGTCATCGTACTCGTTATCGGGTTCTCTTTTTAGAGAAAGTTTTACTTGTGTGTTTAATTGCGGCTCTACATCTTTTAGTTTTCTAAATGATGTTCCAGCAACAATTGTTTCTAAAACCAAAATATCTTTGGGCAATATATCAATAGTAATCCCTCCTTTGCTTAATGCAGCAAGTAGTGTTGGGTTTATTTTAATTAAGCTCTGGTTTTGTTCCTCCATAATTATTAATTAATGCTTCATACTCTAGTATTAGTTCGCCTTCATAGGTACGCAGCTCTTTTATTTGCACAGTATGTATTTCTACTTGTTCGTTAACCCAATAATCATCTTTTATTTGTTGCTCTATTGTAAACGGAAAATCATTTTTTATAGTTTCAATTTCGGCAAATAAAAGCTTTATTCCTTCTTTTAATGTTTCATTTTTTAAAGCAATTGCTTCTTCCGATAACAGTTCTAAGGTTGCTTCTCCTTGCATTAACTCTTTTTCATAAGCAACTTGTATAGCTTTTAATTTTTCAACATCGCCATTTTCATAAGCCTCTTTTACTATATGCCAAAGCTGTTGTTGGTCAATTGATAAATCAGCATTTACATCTGGGTGTAATTGCTTTGCTAATTGCTTAAATATTCTTCTTAAATCTGCACTTCTATTTGGGCTTTCTAAATGTTGTAGTAAAGTTTTGCTATTTTCTATATTCAATGTTTGTTGCATTATTTGCAACTCGGCATTAGCAAGTTCGGTTGCAACTAACAATTCAATTGCATCTACATCTATAGGTACGTTTCTTGCAATTGCACTTCTTACTAGTTCCACTTTTCGTTTTAAAGATTGAACTCTCAATTGCAATTGTAAAAGCTGTAATTGATATATGCCTATACGTGTATTGTATAATGCTTCTAGTTGTGGCTTACCCCAATTTAATAATACATCTTTATCGTTAATGAGTTTAATATATTCAGTTCGTAAAATATCAAATTGACCGAGTAGTTCCTCTTTATTCATAATACAATATACAGATAAAACAGTAACTATTAGCCCAAAACGTTCTTTCGTGAAAACACAAGATCAAGCAGAGAAAGCTTCTGGTAAACAGTTGTACAATTGCCTAAGCAGATTTCTCGTACCTCGAAATGACATGAAATATTAAACGGCTTCTACAATTTGAATTTCTTCTTCAGTAAGTTCATATAGTTCGTACACTAGTTGATTGATTCTTTGTTCACAATAGTCTATGCGATTTTGTAGTTGGTCGGATTGACTTTGAAGTTTGACTGAACTTAAACTTTCATGTAGTATTAATAATTGGTCTACAAAGTTTACAATTTGATTGTGTTTCTCAAGTTCATCACTTTTAAATATGTAAATTGGAAATTTATCAAGATCAACTTTTTTAAGTTGTGGAGTGCTGTCTTTGTTTGTCACTAATTTATTTATATAAATAAACTGAAAGAGGTTTGAGTTAAATAATGCTGCAAAGTATTTTAATGAGTTGTTAGTTTTATTGTTGTATAAAAAGTAGAGCGATTGTTCTGGGAAAATACAACTGTCGTCATATGTTGCTATCATTGGATATCCAGTTTTTCTTATTAAAACTTTCTCCTTTGAGCCCAGTTTACTTTTATCTGTAGTCCTTCCTGTGATATTTTCAGCTTTAAAATCAAAGTAATATGATTTTATCTTTGAGTATTTTTGAATGCTTCTACCCCTAGCCACCTCAATTTGTTTTTTACTAATTCTTTGATTTGTAATTTCCGAGGATTTGCCACCAAAGCCAGACGTAGTCTCAATTACTTCGTAAAGTGCTTTATAATCTTTATTTGAAAATATTTTATCTAAAATAAGTGAAGCCACTTGACTGCTTTCATATGAAAATTGAAATTCTGTATCGGAAAAATAATCTTTTGAGTTCTTTATTTGCAATTGATTACTAAACTCGCCAACATTAATTTGATTATGCTTTTCACCCTTTTTTTTATTTGAAAACCTGAAAATTAAAGTATCTGTAACAATACCCGGAAAAAAGGCTTTGTAAAGAAGCTCCTCAATTTTATAACTTTCTAAAATTTTTTTTCTTAATGAAACAAACTGTTTATTGAAACCCAATCTATCAGGAACAATGAAAGAAAAAACCCCTGTAGAGTTTATTAATTCTAAGCCTTTATGTACAAAGTATTCATAAAGATTAGGCATATATGTGTTACCCTGATATTTTTTTACTAAATATAACCGTGCCTTGTTACTTAAAATATCATTTCCAAACTTTCCGCTTATTGATACCCAAGGTGGGTTTCCAATAACTGCATCAAACCCACCTTGTTTAAAAACTTCAGGAAACGCTTTTTGCCAGTTGAATGGTTTTATCTTTTTTTCTTCTCCAAAATCTAATTCTGTAGCATAAAAATCTACATCAATTAAACTATTTCCACTTTTAATATTATTATCTAATGTTGGTAAAACACGTTCATGAAAAAGCAATAGTTGTGTATCAATACTTGCTACAGTTTCACCTTCCATACATTTCAACAACAAAGAAAGTTTGGTTACTTCTACTGCATTTGCATCAAGATCAACGCCATAAATATTGTTGAGTAAAATGCGTTTCTTTTCTGCTGTTGTAAGGTTACCATCGGGCCTCAAAGGGTTATCCTTATTGCCTTTGCTCGGCTTGCCATTGTTGCTATAATAATCTTTATGAAATGTTAGCAAATATTGATAAGCCCCAATTAAAAAGCTACCACTACCACAAGCAGGGTCAACTATTTTAATCTTACTAATTTCTTTAGGCGTTTTATTTTCAATCAACTTGCCTACCGTATTTTTTACTATATAATCAACAATGTATTGAGGCGTATAATAAACACCACCAGCTTTTCTTACCTCTGGCTTGTAATCAATTGTAGCCTTACCTGCTTTTGAAAGGGATATTTGTTTACCTAAAAATTGTTCGTAAGCACTCCCTAAAATTTCTACAGATAAAACCGAAAATTCATAAGGGCTAATTGGATAGTATAGGTCGTTTACAATTGTTTTAATTACCTTATTGTCAATGGTAATCTTTCCACTTGTTTTATCTTTTGCAAAGTCGAATAAACCTGAATTGTATTTCTGGTCGGCTGTATGAAATTGTCTTAAAAGATTTTGATAATAATCTCCGCTTTTTAAACAGCCTTGCAAATTGCCATAAGGTTCTACATTTCTATCTTCTGCAATGCGAAGAAAAATAATTCGGTCAATAATATGTTGAACAACATAGTTTAGTTCATCTTCATCAAGATTGTTTCTTAGGGCAATATTGTTGGCCAAATCGGTTCGCCATGTATCTAAAGAGTTTAGAAATTCGTAATCAACGGTTGATGTTCCTTTTTTCTGTTTGTCATTTTGAACAAACTTATCAAAGCTACCTTTTAATACTTTTTCTTTACTGAACGTGTCCCACAAAAAATCAAAGTCTGTTAAGTAATTGTTGTATGAAAGATATTTTATTCTTGCATTACTTGCCTTATCGGTTGGATTGGGTTTTTTAGTACAATCATAAATGGCAAATTCTTCAAAATCGGTGATAATGCTAATAGGGAGTTTTGCACTCCATCCATAACGACGAACTTGATAAGCAGGCGTTATATCGTCTTTAATAAAAACACTTGGTTTTTTTGCTTCTACAAAAAACAATCTTTTACCACCACCTAAACGAAAAGAATAATCAGGGGCTTTTGTAGCTCCCCCAATTTTTATTTTATCTTCATGTATTACTTCACGATAACTTTCGGCATAGCCTTGTTCATTATCAACATCCCAACCTAAAGCTTTAAAAAAGGGGTCAATAAAGTCACGTCTTGTAAGCGTTTCATTGTAATCGCTTCTTTTATAAAAATCTTTCTGCTCATTAAATCTTTCAACAAGTTGACTAATTTTTAAAATAGCTGAGTCTTTAGAAACGTGGCTCATAAGCAGTTTTGAAATACTGCATTGCAACTGTTTCGTAAAATTAAAAGTGGAGAAAAAAACAGGTGCAATCCTCCGCTTGAAATTCTACTTCAGAAAGGCACCTGAGAGAGCCTGAGAAAGATAGAATACAGCAAAAGGATGCACCCTTGCAGGTGCATCGCTTAAACTGTTTCTTCTTTCTCGTTTAAAAATTCTCAGGTTTTATCCGAAAAGAAACTTGTCAGCAACGCTATGCGTTAATAATATTTTTTACAAGTTCAAATCTAAAGCATTGATTGTAATGCAAGCATTTTTGTTTTATAAATAATTTTGTATTGCTGTTGGTTGAATTAATTTTTCAACATATTTTTCAATGTTGACTAAAATAGAATCTCTGCCGAACATTTGTAGTAATGCTAAGCAGAGACTCCTCTTAGTGTTTCAATTAACAGTATGAATTAATTACTCTATGAAGCTTGTAGCTTCATAGGTATATTTTATTGCCTTGGGCAATTTGTGCCAAGTCTTTATCTATTCTTTTTTAGCAATCCATTTTCTTGATACCATTGAATGGTTTGCTGTAAACCATTTTCTAATGTGTAGGTTGGTTTGTAACCAATATTTTTTAATGGAGAGCAATCAACACTCCAATTCATTGCTTCAAATTCTTTTAACCGTTCTCTGTTTAAAATAGGAATACTGCCAGAAAGCTTTCCAATGGTTTCTGTTATAATTGCCAATGCTCTTGTAGGATATTTTGGAATGGTAAACGAAATTGTTTTTCTGTTCATTATTTTTTTAATGAAATCGTTTACAATTTTTGGATTGTACACTTCACCATCTGATACCAAAACTCTTTCATTCACAATAGACGATTCCATTGCTAAAAAAATAGCGTCTACCAAATCGTACACATGTACAAAACTGAGTAGTTGATTTTTACTACCAATATAAATTTCAAAATGTTTTTCGATTGATTTAAGTAGCAAGTAAAAATCTTTTTCCCTTGGCCCGTAAACAGCAGTAGGGTTTATAATTACTGAAGGAAAGTTGGGCGTTTGTAATAAAAATTCTTCTGCCTTTCGTTTGCTATCGCCATAAGCAGTTAAAGGTTGTTGAGGTTGATTTTGTGTAATTGGTAAATCGCCCAATCCTGACCCAAAAGATGCAAGGCTACTTATGTACAGAAATTTATTGGGTACTAAATTGTTCTTTTGCAAAGCATGTATAAATCGCTTGGTGTTGTCGTAGTTAACACTAAAATAATCTTCTTTGTTTTTTGCTTTTGTTAACCCTGCTGAGTGAATGATGTAATCAAACTTTCCGTATTGTGTAGTAAATTCTTGTAACGATAGATCTAACGCATTTTCGTTTGAAAAGTTGAGCTCAAGAAAGTGAATATTGGTATTGGTTAAATATTCTTTACTACTCGATTTTCTAATTCCAGCAAAAGTTGTATAATTTCTTTTAATGGCTTCTTCTACTATAAAGCTTCCAATAAAACCACTGGCTCCAGTAATTAAAATATTTTTTTTCAAAATAAATATGGGATAAAATTAA
>JAGOUF010000062.1 GCA_018061385.1 Chitinophagaceae bacterium
GAATATTGTTGTAATCATCTTTCATATATTCAGCTCTATAATCTATTGGGGCTTTATCTTTTGCTTCAATGGCTGCTTTTTTCCCATCAACATAACTTCCAATTTCTTCAATTATGGTTGAATTTTTAACATCAGCTTCAATACCAAAAATTTTCATGGTACTTAAAAAGCCCATTTTTGCTCTTTTAGCAATATCTGTTTTGGGTGTATATTTTTCTAGCTCATCAATGGTGTATTCTTCTTTACCCATATCTTCTCTAATAACAGCATCATTTTTTTTCAATGTTCTCAATGCAATTTCTACATAGGCCACATTGGTTTGTTCTTCTGTACTCACAACAATTTCATTTGAACTTTTTAACCAAGCTCTATATAAATATTTATCTTCTTGATTGAATGAATTGGTATCTAAATCTTTAGCAGAAAATCTTTCTTTAAAACGATGGTACACACGGCTTTTTTCATCGCTTGCTTTTTTTACACTTCTACCATCTTTACTACCTAAATAGTTCCATCCAAAAACATCATCAATGTATCCGTTGTTGTCATCATCAATTCCATTTCCAGGAATTTCTTTAGGATTTCTCCATAAAATTTTTTTCAAGTCTTCATGTAAAGTATCAATGCCAGAATCTATTACTGCAACAATAACAGATACAGGCTTGCTATTTTTTTGTTTGGCAATTTGATAAGCTTTTGCTAAATCAATTCCATAAAAACTGTCTTTGGATGGACTTAATAAATGCCAACCCTTAGGCGTTTCTGTTTGTGCAAAACTGTAATTGGCAAAAAAATTAAACAATGAAATGGCAAGAATAATTTTCTTCATAATATTTTTCTTAGTGTACAAAATTGTTCAAAGTAACTTACAAATAAAGGATAAAAAAATATTTTAACGCTTTTTATGTAAAATTTCATCATTGTTCATCTACTCAAAAACCTATTGTATGAAATTGAAACATGTATTATTTATATCCATTGCAATTTTTGGAATTTTTATACAAGTCAATAGCCAAACATTAAATGGCAAAGTATTGAACGAAAGTGGATTTGCAGCTTCAAATGTAACAGTACATTTTAGCAATAAAGCCAACTCAATTACCACCAATAAAAATGGAACATTCAGCATTAAAGCAACTAAATTACCCGATACATTAATTTTTAGTGCTACAGGTTTGGAATCCTATAAAGTGGTGATTACTGCAAAAAACATTGCCGATCCAAATTTTGAAGTTGTTTTATTGAATAAAAGAGAAGCAATCGATGAAGAAACTTCTGCTGCTTATTCAGAAAAAGCCAAAAGGAAAATGACATTTGCTGCTGCTGAAGCTGCTGCTACTGCAGATGGTTATAGTACAATGAGAAGTTCTAGTATTACAGATTATGCCGAAGGTTCTAAAAGTGCTAAAAGAAAAACACTTACATCTTCAAGCATCATAAAATCTGAACCATATTATAAAGCTGCAGTAACCAATAAAAAATTAATTTTTACAGATTCTGTATCTAAAAAAGATGGAAATAATTATGCCACACGTTTGCTAACAGCTGGTGAAGTAAATGATTTTTCTAAATGGAAAATGTGGGATGATTATACCGATAAAGATTTTAAAGAGTATGCCAATATTTGGAAGATAAGTGTTAAACAACGCTATACAGTTGAACTACAAAGTAAAACGAGATATCCAGTAATTGGGCATACAGTTTATTTAATTAATAAAAATACCAACGATACAGTTTGGACTGCAATAACTGATAATACAGGCAAGGCTGAATTGTGGGCAAATGTGCAAACGCAAAAAAACAACCTTGAGTTTATTATTGCTGTACAAGGTTTTGAAACAATTCAACATCCATACACATTTACAGAAGGTATTAATAGGTTAACCATTAACAAAGAATGTTCAACCAACAATAAAGTAGAAATTGCTTTTGTTGTAGATGCAACAGGAAGTATGGGTGATGAAATTGAATACTTAAAATTAGAGTTAGAAGATGTGTTGAATAAAACATTTGCTCAATACCAACATTTAGACATTAAAGCTGGCTCTGTTTTTTATAGAGATCATGATGATGAATATGTAACTAAATACATTCCATTAAATAGTGATTTATTGAAGGTGTTGAATTTTATTAAATTACAAAAAGCTGCTGGTGGTGGCGATATGCCCGAAGCTGTTGAAGAAGGTTTAGAAACTGCTATTGAAAAGTTAGAATGGAGCAGCGATGCTAGAACAAAAATTATGTTTTTAATTTTAGATGCTCCGCCACATTTAACAGCACAAAATAAAATATACAATTTAATACAACAAGCAGCTGCAAAAGGCATTAGAGTTGTACCCATTGTTTGCAGTGGTGCCGATAAACAAACAGAGTTTTTAATGCGTAGTATTGCTTTGGCTACAAATGGAACATATTTATTTTTAACCAGCAATAGTGGAATAGGAGATGAGCATATTGCCCCAACTACAGATGCTTTTTCAATTGAGTTATTGAACAATTTATTGCCAAGAATTATTCAACAAATGGTGTATACACAACAATGCAATGAGCCACAAACTGCAGCACCATATAAAGTACAAACCAGTATTGTTAAATTGCAATTGTCGCCAAATCCAACAAGAGGTAATTTAACCATTACTGCAAATAAGCCAATAAAGGATATGTTTATAACAGATTTTGCAGGAAAAATATTGATGCGTATAAACACAGCAGATAAACAACTTCAATGGAAAATTAATATCAATCATTTCCCATCTAGTACATACGTGGTTCGGTATGTAACCAATGAAAATGAATGGGGAACTGAGAAAATTATATTGGTTCATTAAAAAAATGGTCTTCTTTTAAAGAAGACCATTTTTTTGTATAAATATCTTTTATTTTTATAGCCAATGGAGAAGAAAAAAGGACCAGACGTAATTGATAAAATTTTAGATGCTTGCTATCAGGCAAACAAGAATGCATTGTTTACCATGAGCTTAATGCATCAATATGAAGATAGAGGTTTCTTAACAAAAGGACAATTGGAAGGCTTGTACAATAAAGCAAGTTCAATTGAAGATATGCCAGTTGCTTGGTTAGCCACTTTAGAGGCAACCATTGCAAAATTGCCCAATAGAGATAAAACTCCAATACAAACAAAAGTTGCCATTGAAAAAATTAAAGATGATGCAATAGAAAAAAAATTAGCAACCATTTTAGCTTCATATCCACAACACAAAGCTGTACTTGGTTTAAAATTTAAATTTGATAAGCAAGCTGAATTGCAACCCAACGAACAAAAAGAGTTGGAAAAATTTTATAGTTTATTGATAGAAAAAAAGAAACCTTAGAACATACTAAAACTATGTTTGCCTTTGTAGTTAAATGGAACATTCACAAAAATTCCAGCTTTACCAACACGAGTTGTTCCTTTTACATTTAATTCAATTTCTTTATTGAAAACAACGGCTAATAAATTCTTAAAAACGCCTTTCATATCAACTTCAATTTTGCTAGGAAGTGTAAATTCACTTCTACGAGCAATGTGTAAAATAGTATCTAATTTATATTTACCTAAGTAGTTATTGTCTACAAAAATATCACAATCAACCCTTCTTAAATCAACACCAAAACCATTTGGGTTAAAGTACACCAAATCCATATTTAAGCTAGATTTATCGAAACCTAGTGATTTAATTTCAACATTTCTTACCTCTCTATAATCAAAGCCTTGTGGCTTTTTACAAGATGTGAAAAAGGTAATCAGTAAAAGGGTAAACAAAAAAATATTGCGATACATTGGGGTTATTTAAATTGAAAGTAAATAAAAATAATTGCAATAATCCTATTCCAAAAAAAAGCCTGCAATATTATTCGTATTGCAGGCTTTTTATAAAGTTGTTCAACTATTTTTTTCTTTCAATTTCTTTGTTTAATTCTTCAATATCAACATCACGTTGTGTTGTATCACCTAACAGCCAAGTACTAAAATAATCGGCAGTTTTCCAAAACCAATATTCACTCATACTTCCAAAACCATGACGTTGTGTTGGTAACAACAACATATCGAAACGCTTGTTGGCATTGATTAATGCATTTACAACTCTCATTGTATTTGCAGGATGTACATTGTTGTCAATTTCTCCATGAATTAACAATAAATGACCTTTTAAATTTTTAGCTACATCAGGGTTTTTGTCGATACTGTAAGCAAAAGATGTATCGCCTTTATCTGATATAATTTCTTTTACGCCATTGTGTTTTTCACTCCACCATCTGTTGTAAATACTGTTATCATGATTGCCTGCATTGCTTACTGCAACTTTAAAAAAATCTGGATAAACCAACATGGCTGCTGTACTCATAAACCCACCACCACTATGGCCATGAATGCCCACTTTATTAATATCAATAAAAGAAAAACGATCTGCCAATTGTTCTGCTGCAGCTTTTTTATCGGCCAATCCATAATCTCTTAAATTGTTGTATCCATAATTGTGATACCATTTACTACGTGCAGGATGGCCACCTCTATTGCCCACTGTAACAACAACAAAACCAAGCTGTGCTAAACGATCAACTCTATCCATTCCTCTGCTAAATGCTTTGTTTACTGCTTCAGTTTGTGGCCCAGGATATACGTACTCAATAATTGGATATTTCTTGGTACTATCAAAATCAAATGGCTTGTATAGTACTCCATATAAATCAGTAATGCCATCGGCAGATTTTACTTTAAATGGCTCTGGAAATTTATAGCCTGCAGCAAATAAAGAAGAAAAATCAGCTGTTTCTAAATCCATCACTTTTTTACCTTCCGTATTGTATAAAGTAGATTTAGGAACAGTATTTACTCTTGAATAATTGTTAATGAAAAAACTTTTATTGTCATTCACATTTACGGCATTATCGAAGTTGCCTTCATTCAATAATTTTAAGCCTGAGCCGTCAAAATTAATTCTGTACAAATGCAAATAATATGGATCTTCTTTTTCTGAGTTACCATTTTTGGTTTTGCCATCATTCATTAACTCTCTGCCATTGGCAGTAAAATAAAGTACACGTTTTTTCTCATCAATTGCTTCAATATCTTCACAATGAAATGCACCTGTTGTAATTTGATTTTTTAATTTTCCATTTTCATCGTACAAATAAAAATGTGCCCAACCATCCCTCTCACTCCATTCTATAAATTCCTTTCCATCATTTACAATACCCAATCTTTTAATTTCTACATACGTATTTAAACGTTCTTCAATTAAAGGTTTCACTGTACCTGTACTTACGTCTACCTCACACTGATCTATTCTTTTTAAATCTCTGCTAGTACGTGTGAAATAAAATTTATTGTTGTTGCCCAGCCAAATTAGTGGTCTAAAATCATCATCTCTAGTAGAAGCCAATGCAGGTTTACTCCAAATATTTAAGTCTTGATCTTTAAAAGAACTTACTACCAATTCTTTAGAAGTTTTATTGCTCATATTAAACAACATTAAATGATCTACAGGACTTTCTTTTTCGCCAGGCATCCAATATTTATAGGTTTCAAGCGTAGGTCTTGGATCCGCAATACTATTAATTACCCAAAGGTCTTTTACTTTCCTTGAATCATTTTTTACCATTGAAAAATATTTGCTATCGGGGCTCCATAAAACAAAAGCAGATTTTCTTTTATCCTTGTTTTTTTCTATATCAACATTGGTTTCTCCACCACCACCATAAGCCCCACTACCATGATAAGCAAAATCTTCAATACCATCTGTAGTTAATTGATTTTCAACTATTGTGCTATCTTTTTCGTTGAGCAAAGCCTTTTCGTAATTGGCCTTATCCATGTAATATAGATTGAAATTTTTACCAAAAATAATGGTATTGCCATCTGGTGAAATGCTTGCCCAGCTTGGTTTACGTTTGGGCTTTTTAAATTCTGAAAGTTCAATCAATTCAGTTGTATTGATATTGTATTCAAAATAAAAAGTCTTTTTTTGTTTAATTGGTTTGGCATCTTTTTTTGCAGTAGTATCTTTTTTCTCAATTTCTTGTGTACTTTTTACTTCAAATTGAATCCAATTTTCATCACGTACAAAACGCATACTATCTAAACCTAAATTTTGTGCATCAAAAGGATCTTTTACAATTTTGGTAATTTCCATAGCCAATATTTCATTGTTGAAAAGTTCTTTTTTTTCTCCTTTTACAGGATCTACGATATACCATTTTTTGCCATCAGTTGTTTGATATGTGTACCAAAACCTATCAGATTTTTTTAACCAATGAGGATCTACATTTAAGCTAAATAACATTTTATCTAACTTCTTGCTAGAAAACTTTGCAGCCATTTGGTAATTGGCTTTTGGTTGAGCAAACGATGTTGTTGCAAAACAGATAGCAATAAATAAAGCAATTATTGTACGCATGTGTTAAAGATGTTTAGATTGGAAAAATAAGCAGCAATATTTGTTTGTGCAAACCTTTTATCAAATAATGAATTTTTGTTTGTGATGTTGCATTAGGATATTGCAAAATTTAGCTCTTTGAAACTTGTAGCTACGAAAGTTCCATTTTATTGCTTTTTAGCAATTGTGTAAAGCAATAAAATATTTCAAAATAGGAACATTGTAGATGATGCTAAATTTTTTTTTATTAATTGTAGGAGAGTTGCAGATGCAACAGAATATTTTCTTCGAAGCTACAAGCCTCATATAGCTAGGAAATAAAAAAACATTTTAGAACAATTCTTCATCCACTAATGTTCAAAACAGCTTTCTACTGCCTTAGAAACAAAAAGAGTGCAAGGATTTTAAACGCTTGCACTCTTTTTAAGAAAATCTATTTGCCCTTGAGGAATGTTATCATTCTACAGAAACACTCTTTACAATCTTTGTTGAACCATCGGTTACTACCAATTGATAAATTCCTTTGGTTAATGCAGTTGGTAGATTAAATGTGAAAATTGTACTTCCAGTGCTTACAGTTTGCTGCTTGCTGTAAACCAAAATGCCAGAAGCGTTGTACAGTATAAATGAATAGTTGCCTTTTTCGTAACCTACCAATTTGATGTTCAATTGTTTGTCTTTAACAGGGTTTGGCATTACCTGCAAATCCATTTGATTTGCTTTTCCCTTAGTAACTTTTACTGTTATACTGTATAGCACATGGCCATCTTTTTCTATGGCTTTTATCCTGTACAGGTTGGTGCCAGTAATAGGCAATTCATCCATTGAAGTATATAAGTTTGAACCAGTGGCTGCTTGCTGTGAAATGGCAACAAAATTGTTTGCTGACACTGCTTTTTCTACTTCATAGCTTGCAATGTTTATTTCGTTTGCAACCTGCCAAGTGAGTTTTGTTTTGTCATTAACCAATAAGGCATTGAACGAAACAAACTTAACAGGCACAACAGCACTAGCATTAGCAATAGCAAACTGACTAAAGTCCGTAAAGTTTACATCAGATATTATGGTGCCTGAAGTATTAGCTGAACCACCAGTGGCCGAACCCAAGTTTAACCAACTGCCAGATCCATTGTCCTTGGCAATTCTAATGGTAGCTTTATCAGCTAGAGAAACACCAGTTATAGATGCATCTACAGCATCATAATCCAATTGAACTTGTGCTGCAGTAACATTGGCACCTGCATCCTTAAAAATATTATAATACCTCGTATCAGATACTTTGGATAAAGTTGGTGGTAAGGTATTGGAAGTAGGAGCACCCAAAAATACTTCAGCTGTATAATTGGTTGATGTAGCTGCATCTTGTGTAATGGTTAATGTTACAGGGCTATAAGCTGTTCCTTTTCCAATTGGTAAAACAAGTGAAGTGGAACTTGTAATATCCAATGAACGTTGCAATGGTCCATTTACAAAACTGGTACTGCTTCCACCACTAACTGTTGCATTGCCAGAAATGGTAAGCAAATTGGTAGATGTTGTATTTACTAATCCATTGGTGAATGTTACATTCCCTTTCAAAATAATTGGAGCAAGCAAGGTAATGCCAGCAGCATTATTGAAGTTGGTATTGAATATGTCTATTGTTGCCGATGACATAATAGTTTGTGCTGAACTTCCATTCAGTTCAAAGTTGGCAGTGGTGCCAGTTGTTCTTGATATGGTAGCTCCATTGCCCATTTGTATGTTTCCCTTTACAAACAATGTTGCTGAACCCGTTCCTGCCGTTCCTACACTTCCTGTGATGCCAAAGTTTCCTCCAGTCATGGTAAAGTCTCCATTGCAGGTCATGGACCTTGGAGCATTATTGGGATAAATGTAAACATAGCCACCACTTTGTGTATAGGAACCCACTACTGAATTTTGTACGCCACCGCTTGAAATCATTTGAATGCCACCTGTACCAGCAGTTCCTGTTGATATCACATTGAAATTGCCTGTTACTGTAAAGCCGGTTGTAGCTATGACCACATTGCCTGTTTGGTTTTCACAATTCCAAGTTAGGTTGGCAAAAGATTGTCCAAAGCCACCACTTGGCACACCTGTTCCTCCTGTTACCAAACAGGTTGAGCCTGCTGCCCATGTTAATGTTGGTATTGCAGTTGTTACATCATGTTGATAAGTACCAGTTGCACCAAAAGCAAGTGTGCCAGTTAATGTAAGTATGCCACTGTTTTTCAGTTTCCCGTTTACTGTAATATCTGTTC
>JAGOUF010000063.1 GCA_018061385.1 Chitinophagaceae bacterium
GATCTTTAATCATTTTATACGGATGAAAAACATAACTTCTTATTTGACTGCCCCATTCTATTTTTTTCTTAGTAGCATTGGTAGCATTTTTTAGTGCTTCACGTTTTCTCAGTTCTGCTTCATACAAACGGCTTTTAAGCATTTGCATGGCTTTTTCTCTGTTGCCAATTTGGCTACGTTCTGTTTGGCATATAACTACAATACCAGTAGGAATATGGGTTAAAAAAACTTTGGTTTCTACCTTGTTTACATTTTGTCCTCCAGCTCCACCACTTCTTGCAGTTTCCATTTTTACATCAGCATCTTTTATCTCAATTTCAATGGTATCATCTACCAAGGGATACACATAAACACTTGCAAAACTTGTATGCCTTCTAGCATTGCTATCAAAAGGAGAAATACGAACCAATCGATGTACACCACTTTCTGCTTTTAAAAACCCATACGCAAAATCTCCATCAAATTGTAGTGTTGCAGTTTTAATACCAGCTCCATCACCTTCTTGATAGTCGAGTTCCGTCACCTTCCAACCTTGTTTTTCTCCATACATTCTGTACATACGCAACAACATTTCTGCCCAATCTTGGCTTTCAGTTCCTCCTGCCCCACTATTAATTTGCAATACTGCACTCAACTCATCTTCTGGTTGGTTCAATGTACTTTTAAACTCAGCATCTTCAATTTGTTGCACGGCAAAATTGTAAGCAGTTTGTGTTTCATCTTCAGAAGCATCACCACTTTTAAAAAAGTCCAAGAGCACTGCAAAATCTTCTACAGCAGTTTCAACACTGGTGTACAATTTCATCCAATACTCATTTACCTTTATTTCTTTCATTATAGCTGTGGCACGTACATTATCGTCCCAAAAGCCTGGAGAGAGAGAGATTTGTTTATCTTGTTCTACTTTTTGGTTTCTTAAATCGTAGTCAAAGAAACCTCCTCAGGACAACTAAACGGTCCCTCATATCGTTCAATTTTTCTTGTGTCATAGCTGCAAATGTAAGCGTTGTTATGTGCCTATCTATAGAATATTTATGTTGCCTCAGTGGCGTTGTTTATAAATCCTGCTTAAGCAGGCCACTCTTCAACAACAAAATAAAATTTGGGAATTCAGTTCAGATTAAAAAATAGTATTTACTCCACCAACTTTTTAATCTCTAATTGTAATCTAGCTTCTGGAAGTTGCTGATTAAAAAATTGACGATACTTCTTTTTATTGTTCACCATAATGGTTACTGGAATATTTCCATTCCAATTTTTATCAATTAATGGACAAAAGAAATCAGCATCTGTTTCATCTAGCCAAACAATGGTACTTGTATAATTGTGTTTTTTTACAAAAGCCATTAACTCTTTTGGAAATGCAGATTTAAAATCTAAACTAACCAATACCAATGTTACATGTTGATCTTTATATTCGGCTACCACTTTTTCAAACCAAGGAATTTCTTTTACACAAGGTGCACACCAAGTTGCCCAAAAATTTATGAGTATGGGCGATTGTGCAGTATCTATCATGTTTACAACATCTTTAATTTTTACTCTTTTAATCTCTTGAGCATTGGATGCTTTAGCAAAAGCTAAAATGCAAATAATAAAAATTATTTTTTTCATATTACTACAATAATAAATAAATGTTTTGGATTAAAGAAGCTCTACAATTGTCAATTTTAAAAAGTTTCATTGATTGATTCATTGTCCATTAAACCCCAATGTTCTAATAAATGATCCATTTTTGGTTGAGGCATTGAACTTTTTGAATAATGACCTGCATTGTTTTTTTGTCTATAAGCCTCATAAATACTCACAGCACAAGCAACTGAAATATTTAAGCTTTGAATAATGCCCATTTGCGGAATAATAAAATTTCCATCTGCCAAAGCCCTTACTTCATCACTAACTCCACTATGCTCGTTACCAAAAACCAATGCAATACTTTTTGTAAAATCAATTTCATATAATCCAACAGCATCGCTACTTAAATGTGTAGTTAAAATTATAGAATACTGTTTTCTGAGTTCGGTAAAACATTCAACTTCATTTTCAAAATGATGTATGCTTAACCATTTAGATGCACTGCTGCTACTTTTAGCACCAAATTTATGATGCCTTGGAATTTTTGTATTCAATATATAAATATCTTGAATTCCAACTGCATCGCAAGTACGCATTACTGCAGATATATTGTGAGGATCTTGTACGTTTTCCATTACAACAGTTAAATTACTTTGCCTGTTGTTTAGTACTCTTAATAGCTTTTCTGTTCTTTCTGGAGTCATGCTTAACAAATTAAAAATCGAAGTTGCAATTCATTTTGAACACAAACAAAATAAACCAATTCTAAAACAAATTATCTATAACCATACATTCTTTCTACATCTTGTACAATTTTTTCCATGTCTTTGTCTTTGTTCAAAGCATCGTACCCTTGCTTTAAGCTTGTACCAAAAAGTATTGCAACGGTTTGATACAAAGCTGCATTAAAACTGCCTTTATATTCATCAACTATTTCGTAACAATTGTTGCCTGTTTGTCTGTTAATGAGTTTCATCAATACTTTACCTTGGTAAATAGAAAGGTTGGTTAACTTATCGGTAAATTCTTTTCTCAATTCTTTTTCACGAGATTTAATAATTTGTTTCCGTTTTTTTCTATCGTTAATACCAACAAGTTTTGCATTGATATCGTTCATAATTCTACTGGCAGAAATTGCATAAGGATAAGTAACATAAATGGCATTTCGCAACCTTGTCCACTCTGCCCAATACCTTCTAAGCTGTGGCGTTAATCTTGTAAAAACCTCAACGCCTGCTAAATAACTCATAGGAATTGTGTCGCCTTCTGGAGTAATATAGGCATGTACTTTTATAGTATCATAAGCACCACGTTGGGCTTGGGCTTTTTGTGAAATATTAAGCCCTAAAATAAATACAATAAAAATAATATATTTTTTTGCAGCCCACATATAATAAATATTACACAATTTATGTGTTTAATGCTGCTAAGTATAAAAAAGTAACCCTTTAATTTAAGGCTGTAGTTTTTTTAACTTTTTAATGCGTTGTACCATACTCATAATAAAACCAATACACATAATTACTACACCAATCCACAAAATTTTAATCATTGGAAACTCCAATACTTTAAGTGTAAGTAAAGGTGTAAGCGATTGGTTTTCTTTAATTCCAATTTCAAGTTTACCTTCTTTTTGATCGATTACTTTATTAAACTTCAATACCAAACTTTGAGCAACAATGGTATCTGTAATTTCTCTTATTTGATTGCCTTGAATTGCAATGCCAGGAAAAGCATTAAATCGGCTACCCTCTTTACTAATTACATCCATATCTAAAAACATAGCAGTTTCTCCATCAAAATATTTAGATTTTTTATCGGCTGGATTTACTTTTACATTTTTTAAAATCATCAATCCATTGCTATAAAAAATGGTATCGCCAACTTTAATTTCTCTATTTCTAAAAGTGGTGGTATCATTCTTTCTATCATCTTCTTTAAAAGAAGTGATGTACACAAAAATATCTTTGGTTAAATAATGTTTGGCATCTGGATTGGCAGAAAAACCTTCGCCTTTGTTGTTTCTAATTACATCTGGATAAACTTTAAAACCTACGCTTCCATCTTTTGGTTGAAAGTTAATTTCGAAATATCTTTTTCTATCTCTTGTATATAAAGAATCGCTTTCATAGGTTACCATGTATTTACCCATATCGGTAGCAATGCCTTTAAATAACGTAGTATTTTCTGCAGGATCTTCTTGTTGTGTTTTTTGTAAAACTGTTATTCCAGTTTTATTCCAACTAAGAATGCTTTTTCTTCCACTAGAAATTAAAACACCCAACAATACCATTCCAAAACCAATGTGAGCAACACTTGCACCAGAAGCTTTAATTTTTCCTTTTAACACCAACCAAATGTAACTGGCATTGGCAACTATAGAGTATACAGCAGAAAAAATAGCTAAATGAATGGCAATTTGAAACCCAATACCTTGTTTGGTATAATTTACTTTGTATACAAAAATGATGAGCAAAGTAATAACCACACTAATGGCTGTAGGAATGGCAATTTTTTTACCAATGAAAGCTTTAGGTGTGTCTTTATATTTTAAATATTGTGTTAATGCAGTTAATAAACCAATAATTATGGCTACAAAAACTTGTATTTGATTGTGTGTAAACTCAGCATCTTCTGGTTGAGAAAAAGCATTTTTAAAAATACTTTTTAAGAAACTAAAGTTGCTTACTATTTTGTTAAATACAGGTAATGAAGTAATAAAAAGAATTACAAAACCCGACAAGAAAAATACCAACGATCCAATAAACATCCAAAACTCTCTGCTATAAGTATTTTCTTCTTTTGCAATAGATGGAATTTGTTTGTATTGTTTAAAATACAAATACAATGCTGGTAAAAGGAACACTAAAATAAAAATTAGCAATTGCCAGTTCATGCCCAAATCGGTAAAAGCATGTACAGAAGTATCGCCTAAAACACCACTTCTTGTTAAAAAAGTAGAATATAAAACCAGCACAAATGAAATGATGTAGAAGAAATAAGCTGCTCTTAAACTATAGCCACTGTGCTTATAAATTAAATTACAATGTAAGCCTGCAATTAAGGTAAGCCATGGAACCAATGAAGCATTTTCAACAGGATCCCAAGCCCAATAACCACCAAAACTTAAACTTTCGTAAGCCCACATTGCTCCCATCATAATACCTAAACCCAATACTGCAGCAGAAAATGAGGTCCAAGGTAAAGCAACCGAAACCCATTTATGATTTTTGTTTAATAGCCCAGCAAAAGCAAATGCAAATGGAACAATTGTACTAGCAAAACCTAAGAACAAAATAGGCGGATGAATTACCATCCAATAGTTTTGAAGTAACGTATTTAAACCATTGCCATCTTTAACCATGGTTAAATAATTGGCATTGGCAAAAATGGGTGCATCCATTTCGTTTCTTAACAATACAAACGGATTGCTACCAACTTTATGTCCAAAAAAGTAAACACCCAAAACCATTGTAGCCAAACAAAATTGAGCAAAGCTCACTACCGTCATTACACCAGCTTCCCATTCTTTACTTTTCCAAATTAATATCCAACCCAACACACAATGCCAAAAACTCCACAATAAAAAACTACCTTCTTGACCTTCCCAAAAACAACTCAATAAATATTCAAGCTGCAAGCTTTTATCGCTATGCTGCCAAACATATTTATACTCGAAATAGTGATGAGAAATAATAAAGTAGAGTATACAAAAAATAGCAATTACCGATACGGTTTCTAATAAAAAAGCCATACGAGCAATGCGTAACCAACTGTTTTTATTGGTTAAATCAACAGTTTTATTGGCTACAAAAAAAGCAATGGTTGCCACCAAAGAAGCGACTAAAGAAAGTACAATAAAAAAATGTCCGAATTGGCCTGGTAATAAGTGTTCTCCAATATATTGCATGAAGGAAAATTAAATGGTAATAGAATTTGCTGGGCTAAGAATACAAGTAATGATTATTTTATATTGGCCTGCAAATTTTTTTTAGCAGCGTCCATATCATCTTTGTATTTACTTGGACATTTTACTAAAATGCCATCTTTTTTTCTTATTTCAAATACACCATTTTCCATTTTTCCTTTTAAAACCACACGTTCACTTTTTTCCATATCGTATGGCTTTTCGTAGTAATAAGCCACTTTCATTCTATCACCTAAAGTATCAACTGCTTCAAAGGTTAAATAGTTGGGGTTTTTAAGTGCATCGTACTGTAAACTTGCTACATCTAATTTTGCAATTACCATAACAGCTTTACCTTGTTTTTTTCTAGCAGACGAAATGGTTTCGTAAGTAGTTACATCACCCATATAAATTAACAATCCTGCAATGGTTGCAGCAATAAAAATGAGTATTACTAAGTGCATTTTTTTCATATCAAAAAATTTCAACTGCAAAAGTAACTCTTAAACATGAGATGCATGTTCTGAAAGTGGATATAATTGCAAACAATATATTAAAATATTGCTTGTTCAATCATTCATTCAATTTAGTTAAAACAATTCATCAAAAAAGCTACACATTGGCATACTCTTTTAAATAGGCGTACGTATTGGTTAAATCTCCTTGTTTTACAATAGTAGCCCTTTCAATTATTTCACTTCCGTTGTTAATTAAATCTTGTAAAATATGTTTCAACAATTGTTCACCAAAGTAACTACTTGCATCTCTTGGCAATTCATTGGGTAAATTACCAACAGCCATCATATCAATTGAATTGGGTGTATAAGGTTCAATTTTTTGCAAGGTTTTTCTATCAACTCCATAAACAGGATTTTCAATAATTGCATCGCCTAAATTAATTGGTATAGATCCATGTTCATCATCTGTAATATCGGCAATTGTTTTTATTGTAAAGCGATCATCCACATCTGTATTTTCAAATAAACGAGGTATAGAAGCATCCCAATAAATTCCATTCATTAAAATATCGGTACATCGAGTAAAAGGTAAAAATCTACTCCTGTATTCGGATGAATGTTGATGAAAGTGTTCTCTCTTATATGTTTTAGTTTCTTTATGGGTGTACAAATCGGCACCTTTTAATTGAACGTACACTGGGTAACTAAATTTTCTTTCTAAATATTCATCTGCTTCAACTTCGTGTATGCCCATAAGATTCATTACTTCTAAAATTCCATGAGCAACTCTCCCACTTCCAGTTATAGCAATTTTTATATTGGGTAATTTCAACCCAAAATAATGATGAATTAAAGAGCGATAATCTTTACATTGAAATACTCTTGGCAATTGAAACAATTGTGTTCTATTGCCATAAGCCATAATACCATTGTGAGCACCTACAACACCAGCAAAAAAGCCAAATCCAATAATTCGTTGCCCATCTTCATGTTCTAAACATTCGTAATCTATTAAAGTAATTTTCTTCTCAATAATTGCTTGCAATAATTTTTTATTGTGTGGTTGTTGCTTTTTTGTGTGGCTAAAAAATAAATATTTTTTGTTGGGAATTAACATATGAATAGGCACTTCTTTAATGCCTAAAAGAATATCGCATGGCTGCATATCTTCAACAATTTGCATACCTGCTTTGCTATATTCATCATCGCTAAAACATCTATTTTTACTGGTTTGTACTAAAATTGTAACATTGGGTACATGCTGTTTCATCCATCTACATTGAGCAGGAGTTAATGCAACACGATTATCGGCAGGAGATTTTCCTTCTCTAATAAGTCCTATAACAAGCATTTCTATAATTTTGAGTGTTGCAATATAACGCTTTGCAATAAAATGCAATTTCAAAAATTGCTCAACTCTCCGATTTTATCATCCTATAAAAGCAATTTTTTTTTGAGATTATTAAATTTGAGTTATGAATTATTTTGAATTATACGAACTTCCAATACAACTAAAAGTAGATGCAGTAATACTTAAACAAAAACTTTATAGTTTAAGTAGAAAATATCATCCAGATTTTTTTACCAACGAAAGTGAAGATGAGCAAACACGAGTTGTAGAAATATCTTCTATTGTAAATAAAGCATTTAAAACTTTTTCTAATTTGAACGAAACTATAAAGTACGTATTACAATTAAAAGGGTTATTGATAGAAGAAGAAAAATACGAATTATCGCCAATGTTTTTAATGGAAATGATGGAACTGAGTGAACAAGCTATGGAAGCAAAAATGGATGGAGAAAAAGATACTATTGACAACGTTTTGAAACAAATTGCAACAAAAGAAAATGAAATTTATGAACCTGTTAAACAAATTGTTGAAACATATACTGAAGGTATTACTACCCAAAAAGAGTTGCTGCAAGTAAAAGAATATTACTATCAGCAAAAATACTTGAGCCGAATTTTGGCTGGTATAAAATGATACCATTATATTTGCCACCCATAAAAGGCCCATGTGGCGGAATTGGTAGACGCAGCAGACTCAAAATCTGCCATTCGCAAGGGTGTGAAGGTTCGATTCCTTTCGTGGGCACTCGTTTAAAAAGGCGACAAACATTCAGTTGATTGTCGCTTTTTTTATATAAAAAAATCTGTACCCATCCTCTTCATTTTCTTTTGCTAAAAATACAATTGTTACCTAAATTGAAAAATAAATGCCAAATAAACATTACAAAAAAGTAGTATTTTTATCACAACCATTACATTTCATATCCCTCAAAAGTGTTACATGCGAATAAAAAAACGAATTCAAATTTATCCTACATTAGCATTTCAACCCTTCTATCTCATGTGAGTGAGGGTAGCTGTGCTATGAAAAAGTTGAATCTCCAAAACATTTTCACTACAATTCATTGCTGTGATTTAATGAATATAGCTTCGCTGAAGATTTTTTAATAAAATATGTAATCAAATTTTTATACATCAAAAAGACTTTGACTACAGCATTTAAACGACAGAAACTGCTACACCAAACAATCCAAAAAGGCGACAAAACAATCTAAAAAAGCGACAACGAGTATATTGATAATCAGCACAATTTTAATTTTGAGGATTTGGCTGAGTGACGTATATTTAATTGTTGCCTGCAACCCAACTGACAACACCAATTATGACAAAACTTTTATTT
>JAGOUF010000064.1 GCA_018061385.1 Chitinophagaceae bacterium
TAATTCAGCACTTTTCTCATCCATAAAAATTACTGGATTTCCTTGTCGAACATAAGGTGCATACAATTCGCCCATTAGTTTTTTTGCTCTTTCACTTGATGTTCCAATCACCACTCTATCAGGCTTCATAAAATCATCTACAGCAACACCTTCACGTAAAAATTCAGGATTGCTCACTACATCAAATTCAACTTTTGCATTTGCAGCAATTGCAGCATGTACTTTATCTGCTGTGCCAACAGGTACTGTACTTTTATCTACAATTACTTTATAGTCGGTTAATATATTTCCCAAGTCTTTTGCAACACCTAAAACATATTTTAAATCAGCACTGCCATCCTCACCTGGAGGTGTAGGCAACGCAAGAAAAATAATTTTAGCATCTGCCACACCTTCTGCTAAATTGGTAGTAAATTTTAAGCGACCTTCTTTTAAATTTCTTAAGAAAATTTTCTCTAAGCCTGGCTCATAAATGGTAATTTCTCCATTGCTCAATTTATCAACTTTGCTTTTATCAATATCTATACAAGTAACTGTATTTCCTGTTTCTGCAAAACATGTTCCTGATACTAAACCAACATAGCCGGTTCCAACAACTGCAATTTTCATTGATATTTATTTATTATTTATAAAATTTAAAACTTGAGTAGTAATATAAGATAATTGTTCTTCGTCTAACTCTGTATGAATTGGTAAAGAAATTACTCTTTCTGTTAACCAATCTGTAGTTTCTAAATTCACGTCGTTCAATCCAAACGATGCAAATACTTTTTGTTTATGTCCAGGTACAGGGTAATAAATCATTGATGGTACATTCTTCTCAGCTAAATATGCACACAAAGCATCTCTATCAACACCTTCTAATTTAAGTGTATATTGATGGTAAACGTGGTTGCTATATGAACTATCTACAAAAGGCGTTTTAATATTTGGATGATTGGCAAATGCTTTGTTGTAAAAGTCAGCAGCTTTGCGTCGTGCTGCTATGTACTCATCTAAATGTTGCAACTTAATATTTAAAATTGCAGCTTGTATTGCATCCAATCTTGAGTTACAACCAACAATATCATGATGGTAACGTTTTTGTTGACCATGATTGGCAATCATTCTTAATTTTTCAGCAAGTTCAGCATCATTGGTAAACATTGCACCTCCATCGCCATACGCACCCAAATTTTTACTTGGATAAAAAGAAGTACAACCAATATGCCCCATTGTACCAGTTTTTTTAGTTGTTCCATTGCTAAAAGTATAATCACAACCAATGCCTTGTGCATTGTCTTCAATTACATATAAATTGTGTTCTTTAGCAATGGCTAAAATTTCTTCCATTGGAGCAGCATGACCATATAAGTGAACTGGAACAATGGCTTTTGTTTTTGGAGTAATGGCTTTACGTACAGCTTCAGGATCTATACAAAAAGTTTCAGGATTTACTTCAACAAAAACTGGTTTTAAACGCAATAAAGCAACCACTTCTGTTGTAGCAATATAAGTAAAAGATGGAGTTATTACTTCGTCGCCAGGTTGTAAATCCAATGCCATCATGGCTATTTGTAAAGCATCAGTTCCATTTGCACAAGGAATGGTAAAACCACTTCCATGGTAACTGTTTAATGCAGTAGCAAAGTCTTGAACTACTTTACCACCAATGTATTGAGCACTATCTAACACTTCGTGAATGGCTTCATCAACAGCTGACTTTATTTTTAGATACTGTGTTTTAGTATCTACCATTTGTATTGGCTTCATATTATAAATTAAGTGGCGGCGAAATTACTATAAAAAACGATAGAATTCATTACTGAATTGGGGGAAATCAATAAATGAGTAACTAAAAAGTTTATCTATTAAATTGCAGCAATAATACAACTGTTTTGAAAATATTTTACAACCTTTTTATACGTATTTATCCCTTTATTGCTCAATTAATTGGTGCAAAAAATACAAAAGCCAAACTTTGGGTTGATGGAAGAAAAAATATTTTCTCCAACCTTACACAAGCTTTTTCTACCAATAAAAGCCCTGTAATTTGGGTACATTGCTCTAGCTTAGGTGAGTTTGAACAAGGCCGACCAGTATTGGAACAACTCAAAAGCAGTTATCCTCAACATAAAATATTGCTCACTTTTTTCTCTCCATCGGGTTACGAAATTCATAAAAACTATGCTTCTGCCAATTGGATATTTTATTTGCCAATGGATAATGAAAAAAATGCCACTCAATTTTTCAACATTGTTCAGCCCCAATTGATATTGTTTGTGAAATATGATTTTTGGTATTATTATTTACAACAAGCTCAACAAAGAAAAATTCCATTGTTGTTAATTTCTGGAGTTTTTAGGTCAAATCAACCATTCTTTAAATGGTATGGAAGTTTTCATAAAAGCATGTTGCAATGTTTCACTCATTTTTTTGTACAGAATGAAGAAAGCAAAAACTTGCTTCATTCTATAGGAATTGAAAAAAATGTAAGTGTTGGTGGAGATACTAGATTTGATAGAGTTTTAGAAATTGCAGAACAAGAAATTAATATTGAACTGATAGAAAAATTTGCTGGCAATCAACCACTAATTGTAGCAGGAAGTACTTGGCCTGAAGATGATTATGAACTGAGTCATTATATTAATTCTAATGAAACATTAAAATGCATTATAGCTCCACATGATATTAATAATGAACGAATTAAACAATGCCAACAAATATTTTTAAATACAATTTTATGGAGCGATTATAGCAAAAATGAAACAACAGACAACAAAGCTCAATGTTTAATAATTGACAATGTTGGTATGCTGAGTAAGTTGTATAAATATGCAACCATTGCTTATGTTGGTGGTGGTTTTGGAAACGATGGTGTACACAATGTTTTAGAAGCTGCAGTATTTTATAAGCCAGTAATTTTGGGACCTGAATATGAAAAATATATTGAAGCGATTGAATTGCTAGAAGCTGAAGGTGCTTGGAGCATTGACAGCACCATTGATTTAGAAAGCAAAATGAACGAATTACTTACCAATACTGAATTGTATAAAAAAGCCTGCAATAGTGCAGGCAATTACGTACAATCAAAATCGGGAGCTACGAAAAAAGTGATTGAGTATATTTACGAGAACCGTCTTTTAACCAATTGATCAAAAATTTTAACGGCTTCTACTTCTTCTAACCAACCCAATTTTACTTTCAATTCTCGTTGAATCCAATATTCGGCTTCGGGATAAATATTAAACGAGTTGATGGTTTTAATACTACGTTCATACATGGTTTCATCGCCTCTAAACAACTCATTAATAAATAAGTATCTATCATTAATGCCAATGGCTTTTCTTAAATCTTTAACAGGCGTTCCTTGCAAAATTGCAGCTACTTCTGTTTTATTTTCTTTCAGCTTATTGTTAAAGTCTTCTTTTTCTACTTCTTGATTCAACGTATCCTTTAATTCAAAAACTTCTTTTTTGGCTATGGTTATTTCTTTAGCTTCTGGTTCTAGTTCTACATGTTGTGCCAATGTTGGCACTGTAGCAATAGGATCGAATAACCAACTTGTATTGTTGGGTATTGAAATATTGTTGATTGTAGCGGTTTCAACGGGTTCAACAATTGGTTTTTCAACAAGCTCTTCAACTTTAGGCAACTCAACAACGGGTTCATCAATTGTTTTTTCAACAATTTCTAAAGGTTTTTCTTCTGTAATTATTGAACTAAAAGTAACTGGTTCTTCAGCTATTACATTTTCAATATTTACATGGGTTGTTTGAGCAAAGCCAATATTGGTAGGCATAGTAATAGATACTTTACCTAATGTAGTTGTATTATTTTGTTGCTGTAATTCTGCAACCAACATTTGTGCAGTAACCAATAAATGCTGGGCATTTTGGTTTGTTGCAAGTTGTTCTTGTAATTTGTGAATAAGTGTACTCACTCTTTCCATTGGAAATTTTACATTTGGGGCGTTAATAAAATATTTTCTAAGCCTTAAAGTTAACGAGCTTTTACAAACAAACGAAAGTTAAATATAATGTTTATAGAACCTAATATTAGTGGAGAACGAAGAGGATGGATTGAAGTTGTGTGTGGCAGCATGTTTAGTGGAAAAACTGAAGAATTAATTAGACGTTTAAAACGTGCCAAAATTGCCAATTTGAAAGTTGAAATTTTTAAACCTGGCATTGATGTTCGTTATGATGAAACAAAAGTTGTAAGCCACGATGCCAACTCTATTCAGTCTACCCCTTTGTCTAACTCACAAGAAATTTTGTTGTTAACAGAAGGTGTAGATGTTGTAGGCATAGATGAAGCTCAATTTTTTGATGATGAAATTGCCAATGTTTGTGAAACATTGGCAAGTAAAGGAATACGTGTTATTGTTGCTGGTTTAGATATGGATTATTTAGGCAATCCGTTTGGACAAATGCCCAATCTTTTAGCGAAAGCTGATTATATTACCAAGCTTCATGCAATATGTGTTAGATGTGGAAATATTGCCAATATCTCGTATCGATTAACTGAACAAGAAGGCCAAGTTTTATTGGGAGAAAAAGACATTTACGAACCAAGGTGCAGAGTTTGTGCTGCAAAAAAAGCACTCAAATAAATGTACAACACAAAAAATCCAGTAAATATTTACTGGATTTTTTAATACGTTTTATTTAATTTTTTAAGATCAGCTAATCATCTCTTTTGCTACTCATCAATCCTGGAATTGCAATTCTTATTCCACTTGTAGTGCTACCGTTAGCTAAAAATCCATGCACATAATCTACTCTAATTATTTTAAAAATATTTTCTATACCAAACATAGCTTCATAATAATGTTCATTTTTATTAATGTGTAACGCATTGCCACCAACAACAAAAAACCAATTCCATTTTTTGAGTAAAGGCAATTTGTTAGTAAGTAAACCATTTAAATGATACTCTGCATGAACAGTTGTAAAGAAAGGTGCAGTATTGCTATACTGATAATAGGGTGCCAATTGAAAACTGTTTAAATAACTAGACGCTTCAACAGTTTGGTTGCCAATATAATGCTGATAATCTTGTATAAAAACTGCTTTATCATTTATAAAACCACCAATGGTTGCTTTGTAACTAAACCTACCTCCAAGTTTTAAATTTAAATTATCGCTAATAGAAAAATTCCATTTTGCAAAGTCAACATCGCTGCTTAAAAAATTAGGAATGCCTTGCGTTAAACTTGTAGTGAATGTTGGATATTTTGAACCAAGACTAATTTTTCTATCGGGCAATTCTATGTATTTTGTTCCTGGTCGCCATGTTGCACCAATAGAAAATATTGATGCTTTATGGCTTTTGAAATTGTTGGCAATAATTTCTGTTGGATAATTTGGTGTAAATATTCTGCCTTTATAATCTCTCCATTTTGTAGGGTCACTTAAATTTTCAAGAGGCAATCTATCCTGATATTGAAAACTAGCAAAAAGAGAAATACCATTGCCAATACCCGCTGTATACCTTATTCTACTAAACCAAGCTTCATAAATTTTTAAGTAATTTCTTGCAAATTGTAAGGTTGCCCAAGAATTGTTTCTTTCTGTAATTGGCTGTTCGTTGTTAATTTGAAAAACTCTTTTTCCGCCAGAAATACTAATTGTATTCAAGTATTTTTTTCCAAAATTTATATTGCTCGTTATATGAGCATTGAAATGTTTATTGCTAAAACCATAACGTATGTATGGGCTAATTAACAGAGATTTTCTACCAGAAAATCTTTTTCTGTATTCAGGTGAAAAATTAATTGCAATGCCTTCTACAGTATTGTAATTTATGGTAGACATTAAAGGCTCAATTGTTATAGAAGATTTTTGTTTTTGATTGCTGAAAGTTTTACCTGTAAGCAACAAACCTGTTAATGTAAACTTATTTCTTATTCTATCTATTGAATCTAAATATTTAGGATCTTTTCTTACTTGCTCCAAACTATCTTTTTTCTTATAATCTTTTTCTTCTGATTCTGATAGAGGAATTGGCCTCACGTCGTCCCAATATTCTTTAGATTTTTTGTTGGCACTATCGTTTACTTTGATAATTACATTATCGAAAAATTTCTTTTTAAAAGCAGGTTCAATATTAAACTGATCGTACACTTGTACAAAGCTGCCAAAAAAATCGAAGCCTAAAATTTTTCCTGCTGGCAATATTACTTGTTGCTTAATTACCCAAGTATTTTTTAATGGAACATACAATTGTTGAATGTGAAGAGTATCTAACAGTTGCATTTGTTGTTCTTTGAGTAAATACAACTCTGTGCTTTGAATTCTCCATTCATTTTCTATAATTGAAATATAGCCAGAAAATAAAGGCTCGTATTTACGTTTTGGAATTACTTTAATTCGGCTTACTTCTCTCCCATTTTCAAAAAAAGTTCCTTCAAACTTATACTTATAAAAGTTCAACGCATTGTTGGCAATTGGAGAAACAAAACCTCGTGGATTTAAGCCTCTACCCAATGAAATCATGTTTTCGTAAAAAGAAAATATTTGTGGGCTGCTAAATCCAAACCCATCGCTATTGCCACTAACTCTTGTTGATATTACTTCAACTTTTGCATCGTTGGGTTTTTCAACAGCATATTTTGCAATGGTTTCGCTCAAAAAAAGCATTTTCTTTTTGCTTGTATCACCATCTTCAAAATCTACAGTTTGCCCCATAAATTTTTTAGGATAATTGCGTAACTGTAATTGACCTTTTAAATACACTTCACATTCAAATTTTCTAATTTCATTTAAATGTTCTTCTCTTTTTTTAATGGTTTTTCTAATAATTTCATAAGCAGGATCTTCTCTACCTGTAGTTACAACAACTCCTGTTAAATTATAATCTTGATTTTCTAATTCAAAATTCAAAACAATATCTGCATTGGTAATTTGTACTTTTTTTTCAATGGATTTATGCCCAATATGCTGACAAATTAAAGTATAGTTGCCTTGCTTTAGTTGCAAAGTATAAACGCCTTTGCTGTTTGCAGTTGTTCCACTAGCGGTTCCTTTAATTACAATGGAAGCATGTGGTAAAATAGTACCATTTTTTTCGGTAATTGTTCCTGTAATTTTTTGAGTATATCCAATTTTAATTATTGTAAAAAAACAAAGGCAAAGGGTAAAGAATTTTAGCATTGAAGTTATTTAATTAAAAATCTATTTATTTAAAAGTTGCAACCTAATACTTTATGTATTTACTCAAAAAAAAATTATGTTAAACATTTAATTTAAAATGAAAAACTTTCGCCTAAAAGATATGTGTATTGGTATCGTTTGCATAGAAAGAAGATGTTTAAAGTCAACTATTCAAAAAATATTGGATAGAATTGTTCAAATTTTGGTGGCTAAAAAAAAAAATAAAAAAATCAGTTTGGATTTGTGTAGTTTTGAAAAGATTGAAATACCACTTTTTCAATTTTTTATCTGCTTAACTACCTCTGTACAATAACTGGTTTTTCCAGAATTCACAAACTTTTTTTTAATTAAAGCATCACATAATGTGTTGTTATTTTTTATTATAGACTCAAAAACGCTGTATGAAGAAATTGTCATTCTCTCTGTTAAAATGCACCAAAGCTATTGGGCTTTTACTATTTTACTTATTGTTTGGGCAAATTAATACAGCCCAATCACAAATTATTTATGAAGGTTTTGAGGAAGCCGATTGGCTAACTACTGCAAACTCCTCAAGTGGAACAGTGTTGGTAACAGGTACTAGTGCTAATAGTACTATGACAATGTACAACAACAGTGTAACCTCTAGTTCTACTTTTACAACAGGAGGAGCTTATCCATATACTGTACCTTTTATAAGTAGTAGTAATGCAACAAATAGTAGTACAAGAACTTCTTACACAGTTATTTTTACAGAGTCGGCTATAAATACATCACCAAATTCTGGTTCTTGGTTATATTCAAGAGGCTCCATAGCAACAGATGATAGATTACGTAGAGTAAAGTCAAAAACCAATTCTTGGGCTGTAGGTTCCAGCAGTGGGTACTTAATAACTCCTACAATAGCTAATGGGGTTGCGTCAGTATCTTTTTGGATGGCACCAAGTGGCAATTTTGCAGTTGGGATGAATACCAATACGAATATCCTAGGTCAGCCAACACATTGTAGTAATAATTCTATAGATTTAGCAGGTTTTACTTATGCAACACAATCTTACAATGTATCTGGCACACAGGGTAATACCAATATGCAGTTGTATTCTTTCACTGGCACATTTTCCGGCCCAGTACGAGTTGGTTTTTTTAATTTAAGTGGTTCAAATATTTATGTAGATGATATTAAAATTTCAGCTTTTGCACCAGGAACTTTACCAACTGTTACACTAAATACAGCAATAGCTACTGGTCAGTTCACAGGTACTTCAACAGCAACTATTACATCAAATACACCTAGTCCTGCTTCAACATTATTTAAAAGTGGAATTATTTGGAGTACTACTAATACACCGCTACCCGATACAAGTTTATCTACTAAAACTACAGATGGTCCTGCAGGTGCTGGTGTTTTTTCTGGAGCAATAAATGCTTCAATTGCTGGCTTAACAGCAGGCACAACCTATTTCTTAAGAGCTTATGCAGCAACCTCTGGTGGTTTAGTGTATAGTAATGT
>JAGOUF010000065.1 GCA_018061385.1 Chitinophagaceae bacterium
TTGTATTAACTAAAGTACACACAAGGTAATGCAGATAGATGATTCATCCATATTTGAATAATAAAAAAAGCCGTTACAATGTAACGGCTTTTTTTATTATTCTCCTTCTAATCTATTGGTCGTTTTCCTCCAAGGCTTTGGAGCAGTTCCATCCATTTTTACAATTTTAGGAACAAACTTTCCAACCACATCAACCAATGCAGTTTGGGCTTGCATTACCAACTCAATATCTTTATAAGCAAATGGAGCTTCATCTAGACCACCTCCTAATAATTTTACACCATGTTTTTCCAATTCGGCATGTAATGCATTCTTCGTAATGTTCGCCATAGCTTTGCTTCTACTCATTTGTCTTCCTGCTCCATGCGATGCAGAGTTGATTGATGCAACTTCACCTTTGCCTTTTACAATGTAACCATTGGCTGTCATCGATCCTGGAATAATTCCCAACACATTTTTACCAGCAGGTGTTGCACCTTTTCTATGTACAATTACTTCGTGTCCATCTAGCATTTCTTTCCAAGCAAAGTTGTGATGGTTCTCTACCATTCTCATTGGTTTTCTGCCCAACTGCTTTGCAATTTTTGCATGAATAATGTGGTGACAAGCACTTGCATAATCACCTGCCAAATTCATAGCAATCCAATACTCTTGCCCTTCTGCTTCATTCAAATCTAGCCATGCTAAATTTTTAGCATCGTGTGGCAATCTTCTTTTGCCAATGGCAATTTTGGTGTAATGTTCTGCAACTCTTGCACCCAATGCTCTAGAGCCTGAATGAGAAAGTAATCCAACATAAGTTCCAGGTTCAACACCTAAAATTTCATCTTTAGTTGCTACAGTTATTTCACCAAATTCAACAAAGTGATTTCCGCTACCAGAAGTTCCCAATTGTTTCCAAGCTCTTCCCTGTAACCCTTTTAGTAAAGGAGTAGATTGGAATGCTCCATCCTCCATCACTTCATGATTTTCTGCTTGCTTAAATTGAGCACCACTTCCAAATAAAGAGGCTTCATTAATTTCTCTTGCAAAAAATTGATCTCTGTTGGTCAACTCCTTTGCGTCAATATCAAAAATTGACAAACACATTCTACAACCAATATCTACACCCACACCATACGGAATTATAGCATTTTTTGTAGCCAACACTCCACCAATTGGCAAGCCATAACCATGGTGTGCATCTGGCATTAAAGCTCCTGCAACTGCAACAGGAATTTTTACAGCGGTGTACATTTGATGAAATGCTCCTTGTTCAATATGTTCAGCACCAAAAGTGTTAAAGTGAACACCTGTATTGTTCAATGAAATTTCTGGTTCACTCAACTCTTCTTTTGGTAATAATTTTTCTACAATTGCACCAAGTACAGCATCGTTCTTATATTCAATTGGCGATGCTAATACAGCTTTCATAATTTCAAAAGCCTGTTCTTTTGTATGATGTTTATATTTTTTTTCCATCACATTAATTGCAATAGGAATTACTGGGCTTTCTGGATAACCAATTGCCCTCAGCTCTTTGGCTGTTATTTTTAATTTACTCATTTTTTTTTGTTTTACCACAAGAGGCACAATGCTTTGTGAACCTTGTGGTTAGTTTTTTATTTTTCTTTTTTTGTTACTAGCAACTGAATTTATATTGAACTTCAGTTGCGTCGCAAACACTTTTCTTTGTAATTTTCATTATAGTCTCCATAATTCCTTTTATTAGTAAATACTGTTTACTAATCTTCTTCCTAAAAGCCAAGTACAAAAATCTTCTTTTTTTTAAAAGAGTGGCTCACTCCAAGAGGGTGAACCACTCTAACTAATGCACCATTTTATCGGCACAGCTACTACTTGCAAAAGCATGTGGCTTAGCTTTAAAAGCAAATCCCATTCCCATGATATAACCCATTGCATCTTTCAAAGCATCATTGCTTTTAAAATTTGGATTGGTGTTAATGTCAGCATGAATTTCCATGTCCACATTAAAAGCAATAAACAAATTGCATAAATTGTAAGCCACTTCAATACTCCTACTTACCTCTTCTAACATTCTTTGTTTTACTGCAATTCTTCTGTGTACTATTTCATTGTTAATGTACATGAAGCCTCCCTTTCCTTCTCTTACAAAAACAATTACTGTTGCAAACTCAATTCGTTTACCTTTTACTTGGCTATCGGTACCAATACAAACTTTGATGCTGTGGCCAGCTTCCCTTTCTTTCATCAAAGCCTGCCTTACTTCTTCTTCAATGGGCTGCCTTATTTTTATTCCATTGAGCCGCCGCCATTGATTTTGCTGTTCCATTTTAGTTGGTTTAACAATCACACATAAGCAAGCTCAATGTGACATTAGTTTTCAAAAAATTCCATTAATTCCTCTTTGTTTTTGTACTGGTAAAAATGTTCATACTGATGTTTTACGTCTTGTTTCCATTCTTTGTAACCATAACTACCATCAAGCACTTTGTACAATCTTTTATCATAGTTGTTTCTTTCCAAATAGTCATCAATCTCTGCAATTCTGGCTTCCAATACATTGTCTTTTATCCTTGTTTTGTCAATCAGGTTAGGCATTACTTTCAGCACAAAACGCCAAGGCTCTACAAATAAAAAATACTTTACAATTTGCTTGTTTTTGTTCATTTCCCATAGTTCATAAAAGCATTGCTTTTCTGCATCTGAAAAATTACGTTTATAAAATTCCCTTGCACAAAGGCGTTGCAGATTCTGGATTCTATCCACATAAACCTTTCTTCCATATTTTCTTTTCTTCACCTTAAAATCCTTTCTACTACTGTATTCCACAGTATTTATCTTTTGCAGAATGCCTGCATAAAAAGATGTATTCCTGCTTCTTGCAACATCATCCCTTAACACAAATGTTCTTTTGAAGCCTCGTTGAATGGGAGGTGTTAAAGGCTGCCACCCAAGGTTTCTTTTTTGCTGGTGCAACTGGTTTCTTTCCTTGTTCAGTTGAATTAGTTGCTTGTCAAAATCTTCATACTGCAAACGTGTTTTTTGCCTTGCAGTTCGCAAACGGTAGCTGAGTATTTCAGTACCATATTGCTTGATAAGTTTGTTGTCCATAATTTTTTAGTTTGTTCCGTTCGAAAACTTTGGTGCCATTGCACCATTACATTCCTTTCTTGCATTATGGATTGATTTACTTTTTTCATTTTATATATTTTTAATTGTTTGCACAGGTTGAAGGATTCGAACCTCCATCAACAGTTTTGGAGACTGTTATGTTAGCCATTACAATTAAACCTGCAATTGTGGTGCCCCAAGGAATTGAACCTTGATGTCTGGGATTTCACTCCAGTGCATATATCCATTCTGCCAAAGCACCATAAGAGTTGTACGAAGGACTCGAACCTTCTTCCCTTGATTTGCAATCAAGTACATAAAACCATTTCTGCCAGTACAACTTTTTTGCGGAGAGTGTAAGAATCGAACTTACCTGAGTGTTACCTCAACCTTGGTTTAGCATACCAGTACCTTACCATCTCGGTCAACTCTCCATTTTTTTTGAGGATGAAGAAAGGCTCGAACTTTCAACCATCAGCTTAACAAGCTACCGCTCTACCATTGAGCTATTCATCCTTTTGTTGGCTTGGTGAGACTTGAACTCACAACCTTTCGGGTAAAAGCCGAAAGGTCTTTTCCAATTGAGCTACAAACCATTTTAGTATAGGAGACAGGACTCGAACCTGCAGCCTCCTCGTTCCAGACGAGGTATCCAACCAATTGGAATGCTCCTATATTTTGCTAGGCTTTATTTATTTACCTAGCTCAAACATTTTTCATTGTGAAACATTGGTGTGTATTTGCATACTTGACTTGTAACGTTTTGCTTTCTTGTTCACACTTTTGCTTTGTAATTGGTTTAACAGTTTAATTGTTTTTGTTTCGCCAAAACATTTAATCATTGTTTTGATTAAGAATTTGTTTGATGTTGTCATAATTTATCCTCCTTTTAATTTTCAAATTGTTGTGCCAATTTTATTTGGCATAAAAAAACCCGATCAGTTTTTACACTCGATCGGGTTATACCTCCTTGCTGATACATTATCAGCGAAGCCTTTTATTACACGATCGTATGTTTGAATACTCATTACTATCACTAAATGATTTACTATTTAATGTTACAATATTCCCTTTATTTACAACGGGCTGCAACCACTGTAAACAAAGCATTGTACGCTTATTTGTAAATTGTATTTGCGGTATCTGAGTCATTGTTATTTTACTTTTTAGTTTGCCTTTTGGGCGTTTGCTTTAAGATTCATTTTACTTCTAATTACACAAATTGTTCTAAAAAAAATTCTTTTCCAATAAAAAAGCCCTGCATTTTATGCTGGGCTTTTAGTATGTTGAATTTAGTTTTTTAGTAACCTAACTTTCAGCATTACATGCCCTGCAAACTGTGTAGTCCATACTAGGATTAAACCAGTTTTTAGATTCGATATGTAATGTTATTAGTTGCATGTATTTTATTTTTTGCTAGTGCAAAGTTGTATAGAAATATTTAATACAACCAAAATATTTTTTTAAAATATCTTTGCAACAAAATTTTACATTCTTTAAAACCCTTTGCACACAAGGCTTTCAGAAGAATTATTTTTTTTAAAATTTACTACTTATACAAGTACATTTTAAACCATTAATAATTATTTTCTTACTCGGTACATAAAAAAAGAAGAACATATTTGTTGAAAAATGAACTAAACCTTGAAGGGTGCGACGCCGAGAACGTTGATTAAAAAGTTACAGCTTGGTACAAAAAAATGGCTTGTACAAATCTACATTTTGAGAGTGAAAACATGCTTAAATTTGTGTTTCAAAAAAACTATTGTTATGCAAGTATGGAAAGATTATCAAGAGCAACATAAAGATCGTTTTTTAAACGAACTGCTAGACTTACTGCGTATTCCAAGTGTGAGTGCAAGAACTGAACATAAAGATGATATGGCTAAATGTGCCCAAGTTGTGCAACAACGTATGTTAGAAGCTGGTGCAGACAAGGCTGAAATTTATGCAACCGAAGGCCACCCAATTGTATATGGCGAAAAAATAATTGACCCAACGAAACCAACTGTTTTAGTGTATGGGCATTATGATGTGCAACCACCAGACCCAATTGAATTGTGGCACAGTGGCCCTTTTGAACCAGTAATAAAAGACGGTAAAATATTTGCCCGTGGTGCATGTGATGATAAAGGACAATTTTACATGCATGTGAAAGCATTGGAAACAATGGTTAAAACAAATACATTACCTGTTAACGTGAAATTTTTAATTGAAGGGGAAGAAGAAATTGGTAGTAAACATTTAGGCGATTTTTTAGCTGCACAAAAAGAATTATTGAAGGCTGATGTAATTTTAATTAGTGATACATCAATGCTTAGCATGGAAAACCCAAGCATTGATGTTGGTGTTAGAGGATTAACTTATATTGAAGTAGAAGTTACAGGACCAAATCGTGATTTACATAGTGGTGTTTATGGTGGTGCAGTTGCCAACCCAATTACCATATTAGCACAAATGATTGCTACTTTGCATGATGAGAATAATCATGTTACCATTCCAGGATTTTATGATGATGTTGTAGAAAGTACTGCTGCCGAAAGAGCTGAAATGGCCAAAGCTCCTTACAGTGAAAATGACTATAAAGCTGATTTAGGTGTAACAGAACTTTGGGGTGAAAAAGGTTATACAACCAATGAAAGAACTGGTATACGACCTACATTAGAGGTTAATGGAATGTGGGGTGGTTATACTGGAGAAGGTGCTAAAACAGTACTTCCTAGCAAGGCTTTTGCAAAAATTAGTTGTAGGTTAGTGCCAAAGCAAACAACTGCTAAAACCGAAAAATTATTGATTGATCATTTAGTAAAAATTGCTCCAAAAAATATTGAGTTTAAAGCAAGTGTACATCATGGTGGAGATCCTTATATGACACCAGTTGATAGCATAGAATATAAAGCTGCTGCTAAAGCAATTGAAGCAAGTTTTGGTAAAGCTCCAATACCTGTTCGTGGTGGTGGAAGTATCCCTATTACTGCATTGTTTGAAAGTGTACTAGGTTTAAAAACTGTATTTATGGGCTTTGGACTAGATAGCGATAATTTACATAGTCCGAATGAAAAATATGACTTGTTTAATTATTACAAAGGCATAGAAACTATTCCATATTTTCATAAGTTTTATGATGAAATGAAAAAATAAGTTGCAACTTACCAATAATAAAAAAACCAATGACTTGCGTCATTGGTTTTTTTATTTAAAATATTTTCATCTAATTTCTTTTTAACGCTTTTGCATACACTTCTAACACTCTCTTTCTTGCATCTTCATGTTTTACAATTGGTTTTGCATAATTGAAACCTTCATACTCTGGCACCCATTTACGTATGTATTGTAATTGTTTATCGAATTTTTCTGTTTGCAATGTTGGATTGAATACTCTAAAGTATGGAGCAGCATCGCAACCACTACTTGCAGCCCATTGCCAACCTCCATTGTTTGCAGCAAAATCATAATCGAGTAGTTTTTTAGCAAAATAAGCTTCGCCCCAACGCCAATCAATTAGTAAATGCTTAATTAAAAAACTTGCAGTAATCATACGTACTCTATTGTGCATAAATCCTGTGGCATTTAATTCCCTCATACCTGCATCTACAATTGGATAACCTGTTTGTCCATTGCACCAATGCTCAAATTCAGTTTCATTGTTTCTCCATTCAATTAAATCGTATTCTTTTTTAAATGCCAACCCTTTTTGTACATGAGGAAAATGATGAATAATCATGTGATAAAAATCTCTCCATATTAATTCATTCAAATAAGTTTCATTTAACTGCATGGCTTTTTTTGCTACTGCTCGAATACTGATTGTACCAAAACGAAAATGTACACCCAATTGTGTTGTACCATTAATTGCAGGAAAATTTCTTTGTGTAGAATATTTGCTAACAATATCTTCATTTAGTTCTTTCTTTGGAAAATTTGAACTTGCGTCATCTTTTGATACTGTATGTTGAAACCCCATTGATTCTAAAGAAAGAATTGGTTGTAGAGTTTGTTGATAAAAATTGTTAAAATATTTTTCAGTTGGATAAGCTTTGAGATGAAAAGGTTTTAATGCAGCTTTCCACTTACGACTGTATGGTGTAAAAATGGTGTAAGGCAAGCCATCATCTTTTGTTACTTCACTTTTTTCGAAAATTACTTGGTCTTTAAAGGTTTTTAAATTTGCTCCATTGTTGTTGAGCAATTGTTCAATTGCTGAATCTCTTTCTAAAGCATACAATTCATAATCATGATTGGTAAATACGGTTTCAATAGTGTATTTTTTAAGTAGTGTTTTAAACACCTCTAAAGGATAACCATAATGCACTTCTAAATTACTGTTTATTGCTGCCAACTGTTGTTGCATTGCATGTAAAGCATCGTGAATAAAAGCAACACGTTTATCCTCTTTATCTTCTAATTGATCTAAAATTTGTTGATCAAAAATGAAGATGGGCAATACGCAATTGTTGCTTTTTAAAGCATGGTACAAAGCTGCATTGTCATTTAAACGCAAATCTCTTCTAAACCAAATTATATTAATACGTGGCTGCATGCTGTAGATAACATTTATACTTTAAAATTGTTGAATAAGAAAGCCAAAAAAATATACCTTATTGCCACAATTTTTTAATGAATTGGTTGTGTAGCAATCCACTTAATTGCATGGTATAATTGGTATTACCACATTGCTTTACCCATTTTATACCATAAATGGAATTGGTTAAAAATACCTCTTGTGCCAAATGCAAATCTTCTGTAGTTAATAGAGTTTCTTCAAAAGGAATATTTTCGTTTTTTAGACATTGCAATAAATAATTTTTCATAATACCATTTACGCCACCTTCTGTAAAAGTTGGTGTTTTAACAATACCATTTTGTACAATAAAAATATTGGCAATAGTAGCATCAGCAATTCTATTAAAAGGGTTTAACAATAGTGCATCATTTAAGTGATTTTTTTTTGCCCATAAGGCAGCCATTAAATATGGCAAATAGTTGTTGCTTTTAATGTGTGAATAGCTATCAAAAGTTTTTTTTGCATCTTTAAAAACATCAATCACTAAACCATTTTCATTGAGTTGATTATTAGCAGAATTCAAATCCCATGTTTGTATAATATAATTAGGGAAATGATTTTCAGCATCGTACAAACCTCCATTACCTCTAAATAATGTAAGTCTTATACGAGCTAGTTGTTGATGTTGATTTTTTTGCAATAATTCATTGATTTGATTGTGCAAATAAGCAGGAGTTAAATAGCTAATTTTATCAAATTGCAACAATTCTAACGTTTGGAAAAAGCGTTCAAAATGTTCAGTTGCATGAATTATTTTTCCTTTAACAGCTTTCATGGTTTCAAAACACCCGTCACCATATCTAAAGCTTCTATTGTTGGCTTCAATTATGGGTTTATTGGCATTTAAAATAGTTCCATTAAAATTTAGTTTCGGCTGTTGCATACTTTAGTTTTAAATAAATACTGTACAAAATAAATAGTGTACATTGCTTTTACAAAGCAACAATAATTATATGGAAACCAATCAAGAACATAAAATAAATA
>JAGOUF010000066.1 GCA_018061385.1 Chitinophagaceae bacterium
GTGCAATATTTCTATTAAACAAAATGGTGCAAGTAAACCCGTAACCATTAATACAGAGTTGCTAAAAGCTTACTATTCAAGCGTTACAGAGGTTGCCAAAGAATTAAATGCAAATGTAGATCAGTTATTATCTGCCATTTTGCGTTTGCCAGAAGTTGTTGTAAACTCAACTGAAATGTTGAATGAAAACGATTGGAAGGCGTTTAATAAATTAATAGAAAGTGCTATTTACGATTTAAATGAACATAGAAAAGATGAAGGCAAAAGCTCCGAAGCCGATTTGTTGTTGCGTTTGGCAAATATTGAAGAGCAACAACAACTTATTAAAGATTTAGCACCTTTAAGAAAAGACAAAATAAAAGAAGGCTTACAAAAATTATTAACAGAACATGTAGGCAAAGAAAACTACGACCCCAACCGTTTAGAGCAAGAGCTAATTTATTATATTGAAAAAATAGACATTAGCGAAGAGCAAGTTAGATTAAACAATCATTGCAATTATTTTAGAACAATTTTAGCCGAGAAAGGAAAAAGTAAAGGCAAAAAGCTATCTTTTATTTTACAAGAATTTGGCAGAGAAATTAATACCACAGGAAGCAAAGCAAACAATGCCGATATTCAAAAATGTGTTGTAATGATGAAAGATGAATTAGAAAAAATGAAAGAACAAATCTTAAATGTTCTGTAGTTTTTATTTATTCAACAATAACTTTTAAACATCAACAAAACTTAAACTATTTTTTGTGAAGCAATTATTATTCGTAGTATCAATTATTGTGGTTTTTGCATCATGCACAACATTAGATGTGTACGAAAAAACAAAAACTTTTTCAAAACATGAGTGGAATAGTACAGATGTTGCAACGTTTAATTTTGAAATTGCCGACACCAATTCTTTATACAATATGTTTGTAGTGTTGCGTCATGAAGATGGGTATAAGTATAAAAATATTTGGTTAGATATTGAAGCCATTGCACCAGATACTACATTGCAAATAAAGAGAAACTTCACGTTGTCCGACAATACAAAATGGTTGGGAAATGGCATGAGCGATATTGTAGAACATAGAATTAACTTCAATCCTGTACCTGCAAAACTTAAAAAAGGAACCTATAAGTTTACCCTAAAACAGGCCATGAGAGAAGATCCCTTGCAATACATTTTACAAGCTGGCATTAGGGTTGAAAAAGTAAAACCATGATACGTTCTGTAAAGAAAAAATTTCTTTTAATTACCATTGTTTATTGGTTTTTATTGTTGTACATGATAGCAGCATTAATTTGGTGGTTTGTAGCATTAAACCACCAAAACAACGATATGGCTGCTTTGCGTTTGGCAGAACTAAACAAAGACGATCCAGCGTACTTGAATAAAGTAGAAAAAATTAACGATGCTCAACAACGTAAAATAACCCAATACATTGGCGAAGGCACAACATTCTTAGCCCTAATTTTAATAGGAGCAGTATTTGTTTATAGAGCAGCACGTAAGCAAATTAAATTATCGGCTCAGCAACAAAATTTTATGATGGCCGTAACGCATGAACTTAAAACACCCATTGCCATTACGCAACTTAATTTAGAAACTTTACAAAAGCGTAAATTAGAAGAAGATAAACAACAAAAATTAATTGCCAATACATTACAAGAAGCCAATCGGTTAAATAGTTTGTGCAACAATATTTTATTGGCTGCACAATTAGATGGTGGTGCATACAATAGCTCCAAACACGAAGTAAATTTTACCGATTTAATTGAAGGTTGCATAGACAATTGTATCAGCCGTTTTCCACAAAGAAATTTTCAATACAATATTCAAGAACGTATATATATAATTGGAGAAGAATTGTTGCTACAAATGTTGGTGAACAATTTAATAGAAAATGCCATTAAATATTCGCCTAAAACAGCAACAATTGTTATTGCTTTAACACAACAAAATAAACAAGCCATTTTTGCTGTTACAGATGAAGGTTTTGGTATTGCCAATGAAGAAAAGAAAAAAATATTTGAAAAATTTTATAGAGCAGGAAACGAAAATACTAGAGCAGCAAAAGGAACAGGCTTAGGACTTTACTTGTGTAAGAAAATTGTAGAAGACCACAATGGCTACATTTCTGTGACAGATAATTTGCCACAAGGAAGTATTTTTACAGCTACATTTAAGATAGAACATGAGTAATAACAAAGCCAATATATTGTTAGTAGAAGATGAGGAAAATTTGCACGAACCATTGAAGCTAAATCTTGAAATGGAAGGCTATACAGTTACCAGTGCATACGATGGAACTGAAGCTTTGAAGCATATTGCCAATGAATATTTTGATTTAATTATTTTAGATGTAATGCTGCCAGAAATTGATGGCGTAACAGTAGCCGAAACTGTTAGAGTAAACAACAACAATGTTCCTATTTTAATGTTAAGTGCTAAAAATGCAAGTGCCGATAGAGTGTTGGGTTTAAAAAAAGGAGCCGACGATTATTTAACCAAGCCATTTAATTTAGAAGAACTGTTGTTAAGAGTTGAGAAACTAATCAACAAAAATAAAAAATTGTTAGATAAAGAAAATATTGGCGATACATACACGTTTGGAAACAATTTGGTAGATTTTAAGGCACAAGATGCCATAACCTTTGATGGTAAAAAAGTTGAATTAAGCAAAAAAGAAGCACAGCTTTTAAAGTTATTGTTCGAGAATAAAAATGAAGTTGTAACCAGAGAAAAAATATTGCAAATGGTTTGGGGTTACAACGTTTATCCTACTACAAGAACCATCGATAATTTTATTCTCAACTTTAGAAAATATTTTGAAGAAGATAGCCGAAATCCAAAATACTTTCATAGTGTAAGAGGCGTTGGTTATAAGTACACCATTTAGCAATTTTGCTATGGTTCGTGTCTATTACTAAGTTTTGTGTCCTCACGAAACATAGAAAAAACATTCAACCAAACTCATCCAACTATACATTTTAATTGATGTATCATAAAATGTTTATCTAAAGTATCGTTTCCTGCATACAACGCAGTATTGCATTGTTGAACAATAGTTGCAGCAATTGTTTTAGAAGATTCACTTACATGATTTGTTGCTAGAATTTCAGTAGCAATTTGTTTGGCTTTAGTAAAAAAAACAGCATCATCAATTAAATTCCATTCTAGGGTTTGTACTTGTTCTGCAAGAGAAGTTTTAGATTGATGTGTTGTTGAAATAGTTGGTTCACTTAATTTTTCAATAGTTTCAGCAGTTGCTTTGTGTGTAGTTTTCTTGCCAAAACGCAACCACCAACCAATGCCTGCAAGCAATGCAATTGCAGGTACAATCCAAAAGTATTTTTTATTGGTAATGTCTTTTTGTAACTTACTTTCATCAAAAGCAGTAGTTAACGCAGGCAAAACAGTTATAGATAAACTATCTGTTTTTTGTGTAATGTAGTTTTTGGTTGCAACATCAAAATAGACAAACTCAATTGCAGGAATTGTATAATTGCCTTTTTGAATAACGGTAAACGGCACATTAAATTCTTTAACACCCGTATTAGGGAAAACAAATTTATTTACAGATTCATTGTTGTTGGTTTCATAAGCTGTAAACTCTTTTGGCCAGTTTATGGTTGGGCAATGAATACTTGCAAAATTTCCACTACCAGCAATACTAATTTTTAATGTATTGGTTTCGTTGGCGGTGTCTGTTTTTTTGTTAAGTGTAGCAACAATTGCAAACTGTCCAATTGCACCTGTAAACAAAGAATTTTGTGCGTTGTTGTTGGGCAACGCTGTAACAGTTATATTAACAGGTGTACTGTTTGTAATAAAAACCTCATCGTGAGAAAAGGCTTTTTGTTGTTTAATTTGCTCTTCTGTAACACCTTTGTCGTACACAGCGAAAATATTTTCTACGCTAGCAGTATCTAATAAAATATTGCCTTCGTGTAAAGGAATTAATTGAACTTTTCTTATAGCAGTTACTCTAAATAATTTTCCATTGTGCCGTTCAACCTCAGGTACAATGTCGTTGTTTGTCATTTCTTGTACACTGCAGCCAGTAAAAATGGGCATTTTAATTACTTTACTTTGTGCTTGTACGCAAGTATAAAATTTATACGTAACTAAAATTGGTTCACCAACAAAAGCATTTAATGTAGAGGCTTCGGTTTTTATAAAAACATTTTTATTTACAACCGATGCAGGTAATTGGCCATTGTTTTTAAATGCAGCATAATCCAACTCATTTAAAGGTTGTGTAAATGCAGCCAATGGAAACAATAAAATAAAAATAAGTGTACAATTTTTCATGCAGTTTCAACCAATTGTTTGTTGCCAATACTTTATAAACAATAAAGAAAAGAAGATAAATATACACTTGTGTTTTTTGCCACTACATATTTTGTTAATTTGCTGTAATATCTTGCTTTATGGCATTAAACATTGAAACTTTTAAAACCCGAGCATTAACAGCACTTGTGTTTGTTGTAATTATGTTAGGTGGCTTGTTGTACAACCAATGGAGTTTTTTGGCATTGTTTACACTTGTACATTTTGGTTGTTGGGTAGAGTACCAAAAACTGGTAGGGTTAATTGATAAAGAGTATCAACAAGTGAACAGCTTTCATCAATATGGTGTAATGTTAGCAGGCTTTGGTTTTGTATTGTTTATGCTAAACGATACCTATAGTATTGGCAATTTTAAATTGCATGAACTGGGTTGGTGGATGATTGTTCTTGCTGCCATTGCATTGCCAATTGTAGAAGTTTTATTTAGTAAAAAACCCAATGCCAAATTAATTGTTCATTCTTTTTTAGGATTGGTATATATTTCTTTAAGTTGGGGATTGATGATGAATTTACGAGATATGCCAACAGGCTTAATAGTTCCACTGGTATTAATTGCATCTATTTGGATTAACGATACAATGGCTTACATAGTTGGTTCTTTTATTGGCAAAACGCCACTCTCTAAAATATCACCCAAGAAAACTTGGGAAGGCACAATTGGCGGTGCAGTATTGGCAATTGTTGTTGTAGGAATTGTGATGAGCAATATTGATACATCAACCATAAATTCTTCAGTTAAATTACCCAATTATCATTGGTATGTAATTGCTGCAATTGGTGCAATTGTGGGTACTTTGGGCGATTTGTTAGAAAGCAAATTAAAGCGATTGGCCAACGTAAAAGATAGTGGTAGTTTTATGCCAGGGCATGGAGGTTTTTTAGATAGATTTGATTCGTTAATATTGGCTACACCTTTTGTTTGGTTATATTTAAGGTTGGTATTGTAGAAAGGATGAGAAAAGCTCACCCAAGTTATAGTTGTTGAAGAGTGCGACGCCGAGGGTGATGAACTATATTCTTTTGCTGGCTACAAAAACTTCCTGCTTTCAACGTTCAGCATTACATTTGCCGTTCAATTTTTATTACATGACAATACATAGAGAAGGTTATCAAACAATTGGCATTACAGCATTAATTTTTGGATTGGCAAACGTGGCTTCCTTTTATTTTTTAAGTGCATCTATGCCTTGGTTGGCGTTGGTAATATTTATAGTTACGTTGTTTTTGTTTTTATTTATTATTTCTTTTTTTAGAATACCCAATAGACAATTAACGATTGATGATAATAAAATTATTTGTCCTGCCGATGGCAAGGTTGTGGTAATTGAAGAAATAGTTGACGTAGAATATTTTAACGATAAAAGAATACAAGTAAGTGTTTTTATGAGCCCTGCAAATGTGCATGTAAATAGAAACCCTATGAGTGGAGAAGTATTGTACAACAAATATCACAAAGGAAAATACTTAGTTGCTTGGCACCCAAAAAGTTCTACAGAAAACGAACGCTGGAGTGTAGTTGTAAAAAACAATTTTGGTACAATATTGTACAAACAAATTGCTGGAGCATTGGCTAAAAGAATTTGTAATTATACCGTGGTTGGAGAGCAAGTAGAACAGTGTAACGAATATGGATTTATAAAATTTGGTAGTCGTGTAGATATTTTATTGCCTGTTGGAACTAAGGTGAATGTGGCACTAAATGAAGTTGTAAAAGGCGGAGTTACTGTTTTAGCAACTTGGAAATAGTTGATAATCAGCAAAGTTTTTTGATGAAATAACTTTAACAGGGTGGTTATTATTTTAATCTGTTTTTAATTGTATCTTTACAATAGATTTTTAAAACTCAAAAAATACAAGTATGAAAAAATTATTTTTAATTGCTGCTGCTGCATTCTTATTTACAGGTGTTGCTTTTGCAAATGATGGTGGTGGAAAAAAGAAATGTGCAAAAGGTGAAGCATGTTGCAAGAAAGATGCAAAAAAAGAAGATTGTAAAAAAGATAGCAAGGAAAAAGCATGTTGCAATAAAGATGCAAAAAAAACTACAGCTAAAGTAGAACCTAAAAAAGCTTAATTCATTTAATTTAATGAATGCCTCAGGCTTATTACGAAAGTGATAAGCCTGTTTTTTATTGTTTCAATGCCACTAATAAATTGGGATAATCTGAAATAATTCCATCAACGCCCCAATCAATTAAACGTTTCATTGTACTGGTATCATTTACTGTCCAGGGTATAATTTGCATGCCTTTTGAATGACATTTTTTAACAAGTTGTTGAGTTACCAATTGATAAGCAGGAGAATAAATGGTTGGCTTAAAACCCAATGTTTCTAACTTATTGTCTAAAGTAGTTAAAGAAATATTTTCTATTAAATAAGCCGTTTTAATGTTAGGATATTGTTTCTGAATTATTTGTAATGTTCTACTATCAAACGATTGTACAATGGTTCTTGCTTCAATATTGTGTTTAACAATTACATCCATCAACAATTCAACAAATTTTTCTGGTACTGGATGAAAAATATTATCTGTACTGGGCTTGCATTTCGTTTCAATATTGTATTGTACCGCAGGTAAATTATTGGCCTTTGTGTATATTTCTATCAATTCAATAACATCGATTAACAAAGGTTTTACTGCAGCTACTTTATGTTGATTGGGGAATTTTGGATGAGGGATTAAACCAACATCATACTGCAATATGTCTGTATAATTCATTCCATAAATATTCAATCTCTTTTCTTCATCTTTGGTAATTGCAACTCCTTTTTTTGAAGTAATTTCATGGCTAAAAAATGGATCGTGGCTTACTACAACCTGACCATCTTTTGTAATTACAACATCCATTTCTAAAGTTGTAACACCAATATCAACTGCTTTTGTAAATCCAATAATTGTATTTTCTGGCATTAAACCTCGGCAGCCTCTATGCCCTTGAATATCAAAAAAAGGAGAGTTCATTTTCGTATTTTTTGTTGTTACACAACCAGCCAACACAATTAAGCTAAATATGCTGGTAAGTAAAGAAAACGTTGTATTTAAAAACTTCATTCTTTAAAAAATTGCTTGTAGTGCAAATGTACTTTCAAATAGAAAGTGGTCATGTAAAATAACGATTATCATTTTCCCTTACTTTTGTTGCCCTTTATAAAGTATAAAGTGTTGGTCCCGTAGTTCAATGGATAGAATAGGAGTTTCCTAAACTCTAGATCCAAGTTCGATTCTTGGCGGGACCACAAAATCTTTCTCTTAATTCTGTAATTTCTACAGCTGTTTTTTTCTTATGTGACATTAGTTACAGTTAACGTTTACTGCGAAATATACTTTCGCAAAAATGTTACGAATGATAAAGTTATATGTAAGCATTGGTTTTCTATTGATTATGCACGGAACCATTGCAGCTCAAACAACACAACCTTTAACCTTACAAAAAGCTATTAAAACGGCAGTTGCCAACAATCGATCTGTTGGTATTGCTAAATTAGATGAGCAAATTGCTACAGCAAAATACAAGGAAACCAATGCCATTTATTTGCCACAACTTTCATTTTCTTACACTGCATTAACTACCAACAATCCTTTAAATGCTTTTGGGTTTAAGCTACAACAAAAAACAATTGGTGCTGCCGATTTTGATCCCAATCAATTAAACCATCCAACAGCAACGCCAGATTTTGTTACCAAAATTGATTTGCATCAACCATTAATTAATATGGATATGGTGTACATGCGTAATGCAGCAAAAAAGCAAACAGAAATATATAAATACAAAACACAACGAACAGAAGAATATATAAGTTTTGAAGTAGAAAAAGCATACTTACAATTGTCGTTTGCATATAAAGCAATGGCTGTTTTAAATGAATCATTGGCAACTGCAAAACAAATTAATGAATTTACCACCAACAATTTTAAACAAGGATTGGTACAAAAATCGGATGTATTAAACACAGAAGTTTATATAGCAAAAGTAGAATCTAATATTCTAAAAACACAAAGCAATATTGCTACTGCATCAGATTTCTTAAGCATTTTAATGGGAGCAAAAACTAGTACTCTGTACACTGTAGAAGATGCCAATAACAGTATCCATAATTCAAGCAAAACAATATCGGTACAACGAGCAGATTTTATGGCCATGCAAAAAGCCATTGAAGCAAGCGATATAATGATACAGTCTTCAAAAAAATCTTATTTGCCTAAGCTAAATGCGTTTGGATCTTATCAATTTAACGATGCAAGTATGTTTGGTTTTAGTGCCAA
>JAGOUF010000067.1 GCA_018061385.1 Chitinophagaceae bacterium
TTACTGGAGGTCTTCCTCGTGTTACAGAATTGTTTGAGGCAAGAAATCCAGGGAATCCTGCAGTTGTTTGTGAAATTGATGGAGTAGTAACTTTTGGTAATGTAAAACGTGGTAACCGTGAAATTGTGGTTGAAGCAAAAGACGGAATGGTTAAGAAATATTTGGTTCCATTATCTCGTCAAATTTTGGTACAAGATGCAGATTTTGTAAAAGCAGGTGCTCCATTATCCGATGGTCAAATTGCTCCTTACGATATCTTAAACATTAAAGGACCCTTTGCAGTACAAGAATATGTTGTAAATGAAATTCAAGAGGTTTATCGTTTACAAGGTGTGCGTATCAATGACAAACACGTAGAAGTAATCGTTCGTCAGATGATGAAAAAAGTGGAAATTGTTGATGCAGGGGATACCAAATTCTTAGAAGAAGATTTAGAAGATAGATTTGACTTTATCGATGAAAACGATAGAGTTTATGATAAGAAAGTAGTAACCGATGCAGGTGAAAGCACTAAAATGAGAGCTGGACAAATTGTTACCTTACGTGAATTTAGAGAAGAGAATTCAATTTTACGTCGTAGCGATAAAAAACTAGTTGAAGTTCGTGATGCTAAACCAGCAACTGCAACTCCAGTTTTATTGGGTATAACCAAAGCATCTTTAGGTGTACAAAGCTGGATTTCTGCTGCATCTTTCCAAGAAACAACTAAAGTATTAAGTACAGCTGCTATCAATGGCAAGTTGGACAATATGATAGGCTTGAAAGAGAATGTAATTACAGGTCATTTAATTCCAGCAGGTACTGGTCAACGTGATTTTGAAAACATCATTGTAGGAAGTAAAGAAGAGTATGAAGTACTTTCTGCAACAAGAGAAGCCATGAGCTTTGATGATGATGAATAATAAATTCATGTAGAATTATACTAAAAGCAGCCATTGAACAATGGCTGCTTTTTTATTGTGAAAAATGTTGTTTTGAATTGAGATATGGATACATTAATTTGGTTTAAAATTTTACTTATGCACTTATTCAAAATAACTGTCTATTTATTTACACTACTTACCTTTTCTTATTCAAACACTTTTGCTGGGGTAATTAAGAATTATAAGAAAAGAAAAGTATATGTAGTTTCTATTGGTTTTAATGGTAATAATTGGAAACCAGAAAAAGAAATTGAAAATCTTGGCTATCCAAATTGTCCAGTTTGTATTAGCGACGTAACTGTGTTTTCTAAATACTTTTTATCATTTAATAAATCTGCGGCTGATACAACTATTAGTTATGCTTATCCAAATAGCATTTCGTTAGATAGTTTGTATGGTTTGTTTTACATGTTGGAAAAGAAAATTACTAGTAAGGATATTTTTGTATTTTATTACTCAAGCGGAAGTTGGGGGTTGGCAAATAACCCAGTATCTGGAAAACAAGAAAGCTATTATATACTCAGTAATCAACTAACCAATAAGTCCAATATTTATCAGCATTCGTTTACATTACAGGCATTAAAACAGTTAACAGATAAACTAGCAGCAAAAAACCAATTAATGGTTTTTGATACAGGCTTAGGCAATGTAATTCAAAACGATTTTACCAATAATTTTTTTTCAAACAATATTAATGAAGCCAATTTTACTCGAAAAAATAGAATAATTATTTGCCCAGAGAAATATAGTGGTGAAACTGAAGATACTAGAGATAGTTTACGGAAAGGTGATTTGGTAAGAATTCTTACAAGTATACCAACTGCATATAATATTCTCAATTTATTTTCAGATTCTGGATACCAGAATACTACAAATAAATCCAATTATAAAAATATGATGGAATATTTTTGGAAAGAACAAAAATGTTGTTTGGCAACTTTGAAAATAATTCGAGAATCAGAATCTATTAGCTATTTAACTGCTTTTCAAAATCAATTTAAAAACAACAAACGCAGTACTTTAAAACCAACAGAAGAGCAAGTAAAAACTGATAGTAGCATAAAGAGTCGAAAACTAAAAGCAATTATTATAGCAACCAATACTTACCAAGCTCCCAATACTTGGGCCAACTTAGAAACGCCCATTGATGATGCACTTTCCATTGCTTCAATTTTGCATAAGCAATATAAATATGATACAACTTTATTGTTCAATCCAACAAAAGAACAAATCTTAAGAGTATTTGACAATATTACTATTCAAGAATCAGTAAATCCATATAGTCAGTATATTGTATACTTTGCTGGGCATGGTTTATGGGTAAATAAACGAGGTGGTTATATTGTTACAAACAATTCAAAAGAAATCTCCAATATTTCAATGCCTTTGTCTGAGGAATTGGCTACTTATTTAAGTTATTCTGATTTATTCAATAGTTTGGGCTTATTGAATAAAGTTGTATTAATTACAGATGTATGTTTTGGAGGAACTTCTTTTAATTCAATTATTTCAAGAAATGCAGAGATTACTCCTGCAAATGAAACCAATGTAAAAAGAAACCCATACAAAAAAATATTGGCCAGTGGTATTAAAGAAGTAGATGATTTTGTTAGATTACATGATGGAACTGTTTCTAAACATTCTCCATTTGCACAATGCTTAATTGATATTTTGAATGATAAGAATACAACGCTTTCTTTTGAAAAATTATTTGCATTACTAAAGGAAAAACAAAAAGAACCAACACCTGTAAGTAAGGATTTTGGTGAAATTACAGAACCCAACTTATTTAATTTGTAGCTACTGAAAATTGATTTACCTCATCAAACTAATCCAGCCCGAAAGTTTATTTGTGCCATCTTTTTTATCAATCACAAAATAATAAATACCTACTGGTAAAGGCTTTCCATTTCTTGTTCCATCCCAAGGTTTATTGTAACCAATAGATTTGTAAACAATTTGCCCATTTCTATTAAATATTTCAACAGAACAAAAGCTAAATAAATTCAGTCCTTGAATTTCCCAAGTTTCGTTTACTCCATCTCCATTGGGTGAAAACGCATTGGGAATAATTAGTTTGCTTACTATTTTAACTTGAACTGTACTACTTGCTTTACAACCATTGTTATTGGTAACTGTTAATGTGTAAGTCGAATTTGCTAGAGGCTTTACAACCCAAGGATTGGCAATAGAATTGTTTGATAAATATGTAGAAGGCGACCATAAATAAGTAAATGTATTTCCACCAGAAACTGAACTAAAAAGCTGAACACTATCCGTTGGTTGTACTATTTTATCGGGCCCTGCACTAACTATTGGAGTAATACCAATACTAATTGTTGTACTAGTTGAAACACTACTACAACCTGCATTGTTTGTAGCTTTTACTGTATAATTTCCAGCTTGTGTTACCAATAATGTGTTGTTGTTTTGTCCAGTTAATTCTGTGCCATCTTTATACCATTGTAGTACCAAGGGCGATGTTGTACTTAATGTTATACTAGTTCCACCACAAATTATAAAACCATTGTTGGAAGTGATAGTTGGAATAGCAGGCAATGCTTCTACTGTAACAGTTATAGCTGTTCTATTGCTTTCACAATTACTTATTGTTTGCGATACATAATATGTTGTAACACCTACATTGCTTGTATTGGGTGTAGGTGCAGTTGTGCTACTAATAGTTGATGTTGGAGAATTGTACCACAACAAATTTGTACCAGTTGCCGACAATTGTAATGACGCTGCATTTTTACAATACTGTATTGTTGTTGTTGCAGTTGGAGGTGGAGGAACATTTGGCGTTACAGCAATATTTCTTATACCTGCATTTAAAAGACAACTTGTATTTAAATCTTTAACTATAAAGTTATAAGTACCATTACCAATATTATTAAAGGTGGGCGAAGTTTGAAACGTAGTTCCATCAATACTATACGTATAGTTTGCACCAATGGGCGATGTATAGGTAATGTTAACAGTTGTTGAAGTACAAGTGGGTTGTATTAAAATAAATGTTGGAGTGGCTGCACTACTATTTGGGTTAACTATAAATGTGTTTGTATTGATACATCCTACTCCATTTTTTACAGTTATAGTATAGTTGTTGGGTAATAAATTATTGAATGTTGTATTGGCTTGAAAATTTATACCATCAATACTATACGTATACCCTGATCCTATGGGTGACGTAATAGCAATGCTTCCATTTGGTACAGAGCAACTAGGTTGTGTAACAGTTGCAGTTGGAACAATTGGTATAGCAAGTGCAGCATTTACAATTGCATTAGATGGCAATGAAATACAGTTGTTGCTATTTTTAACTGTTACTGAATATGTATTGGTTGAAACATTGTTAAAAATACCATTTGTGTTGCTGTAATCAATACCATCAATACTATAAGAATAACCTGAACCAATAGGATTACTAACTGTAATGGTGCCTTTGTTATTTGTACAAGTTGGCTGTGTAACAACAATTGTAGGTGCAGATGAAGCACTATTGATAACAATATTTGCAATTGCTGTTGTTGGGCAACCTGCGTTTACACTATAAGTTATGGTATAAGCATTGGGTGTACTATTGGCTAAATCAATTTCTCCAGTAGTGCTATTTATAATTAAACCAGTTGTACTACTAAATGTTCCATTTGTGGGCCCAACTATAGTTGGAAGTTGACTGCCAATGGCACAAAACGGACTTCCTGTATAATTAATGCTAACAGTAGGTGTTGGATTTACAGTAATGGTAAATGTTGTTGAACTACCAGTACAACCCAAACTTGGCGTTATAAAATTACCCAATGCATGTGGCACAGAACCAACTGTAACAGTATTTATAACTGCATTGCTAATGGTATTAATAACAGAAACATTGTTTGATCCAAAATTACTTACATACGCTTTTAAAGCATCTGCTGTAAACGAAACTCCTTGCGGATTTGTACCAACTGCAATTGTATTTGTAACAGCATTGGTACTTGCATTAATTACAGTAACATTACTTGAGTTTTGATTGGTTACATACACTTGTAAACCATCTGGACTAACAGCAATTCCATTTGGGTTACTTCCTGTTGCAACTGTTGTTAAAACAGTATTGGTGCTTGTGTTAATAACTGAAACATGGTTGCTGCCAAAATTTGTAACGTACAATCTACTTCCGTCAGGGCTTATTGCTACGCTTATGGGTTGTACGCCTACACCTATTACTCCCAACACTGTATTGGTTGTAGTGTTAATGATGGAAATGTTGTTTGAGTTTACATTGGCTACATATACTCTAGTTCCATCAGGACTAATTGTAATTCCTTGTGGTTGTAACGAAACTGGAATGGATGTAATTACAGCATTGGTGCTTGCATTTATAATAGAAACAGAATTAGACAGTTGATTGGCTACATACACTCTTGTTCCATCAGGACTAACAACAATACCCATTGGTAAACTTCCAACAGAAATTGTATTGGTAACAATATTGGTAAATGTATTAATTACAGAAACATTGTTTGAACGATAATTACTTACATAAACACGACTTCCGTCATTGCTTACAGAAACTCCAAAAGGGCTGCTTCCAACAATAACACTTCCAACAACATTGTTAGTAGAAGTATTGATTACAGAAACTGCATTACCAGGTGATAATAAAGTGCCATAATTTGGAACATAAGCATAACCTGTAGAAACTGGAGTTGCTGTGATAGTTGCAATGCTTGGCGATGAAGTCACATTTAGTCCAGTAAAAGCAGCAATATTTCCTGTACCAGAAGCAGCCAAACCAATTGAAGTGTTGTTGTTTGTCCAATTATAAGTTGCTAAACCATTTCCTGAAAAATTAATTGCAGCAGTAGAAGTATTTACACAAATAGATTGATTGGAAACTGGGTTAATTGTTGGAGATTCTGAAACCTTCACTGTAATCAATGATCTTGGACTTTCGCAACTATTTATTGTTTGACTTACATAGTAATTGGTAGTTCCAACTGTTGTTGTAGTTGGTGTAGTAGCAACTGATGTTCCTGTTCCACCTATTGGTGTTGTGTACCAAAGTAAATTACTACCCGTTGCAACCAATGCAGTAGCACTTGCATTTTGACAATAGTTGTATAATGACGTAACTGTTGGTGCTGCATTATTTACAACATTCATACTACTGGTTTGTGCAATAGGGCAGGAGCTAGATCCTGAAACATAATTGATGGTATAAGTAATGTTGTAGCTTCCACTTAAACCAGCAGGATTAAATGTATTTCCAGTTACACCAGTTCCACTCCATGTGCCTCCAGTTGTGCCAGTAATCAACGTATTTAAATCAATCGGCGATGCATAGGAACAAATCGCTGCTGATGTAGCAGTCCAAGTTGCAGTTGGAATACCACCACCTGGATTAATTGATAATGTTAAACCAGCAATAAAACTTTGTCCATTTGAATTGTATAAATTACTTGAAGTATAAGATTGCCAATAGCTGTTGTTGCTAATTCGTTCAATCCATTGTGTTTGTGTAGCTGCAGTAAATGGACCATTGTATTTATTCCAAGCAGTACCATTGGTAGGGCTCATGCTAAAACAATTCATTCCAGGAAACAACATTGATTCACTCGATGATTGTGCACCTGCATTTGCTTGCCAACCATTGGTTGAAAAGCTAAATAAAATTCTACCATTGTTGCCCGGGAAAATTGCATTGGGCGAAGTTCTAGTACCATTAATGGTGCATAAACTAGCTTGTTCTGTCCATGTACCTCCTTGTGCAATGTACAGCTGATCGCCACCAGAATTAATGTTGAAATCGCCTGCTAAAACTGAATTATTTGGAGTTGTTGGATGAACAAATAAATCGGAAACTAGCCAATTGTTATCTGGATTTGCAAATGCAAACGGTGCAGTTCTAAATGTAACAACAGTACCTGCAGGAAGTGTTGTAGTTGTTCTAGTTAATTTTGCTCCACCTTCTTGCCCTCCACTCCAAAAACCATTTAAACAATTGCCATAACCTACATCTAAAATTTGTAGTTCAGTACCCGGAGTAATATCTTTAAAACAAACAAAACTAATTTCATCTCGGCTAGTTCCATTGTATGCAGCATTTACACCCAAAATTGCCAAATCGCCACGATTGATGATTGTTGGTTGTGCATAGTTTTTTGAAATAAATAAAATACCAATTATTATAATTAAAATTATTTTTTTTTTCATTAACGTATATATTATCTATCAAAAATCGATAGCAATTTAACGCTAATTTGTATTGTAGAATTATTCTAGGTTATTTATGCTATTCTAACAATATTAATGAATAAGTAAGTTTTCTTTTTTATTGTTCTATATCCTTGCTACGCTTTAATTACAGTACTTTCTCTTTTTTTTAATGAACATTTCAATTCTTTTACTTAACAATAATTTATTTATTAAGTAGTAGATTTTTTGTTTTTCATCTTTTTTGTTACTATTCCAATACCGCTGGCTATTAGTAAACTTAGCCCACCATCTATTGGCACATCATCAACATCATCATTAAAGCTGGGTTGAGCATGTAAAAGGTTAGGCAAAAAAAGTATTAATATTAATATACTTAAGACAAATAATTTTGATTTCATTTTACTTAGTTTGATATTATAATTTAAAGAGTTGTTGGCATATTTTACCAGTTTCAAAATTCAATTCAATTGTATAAATACCACTAGGTAATCTATTTAAAAAGAATATTTCATTTATGATTTTTGCATTTATGATTTTTCTTTTAACAATAGATTTTCCCTCGGTATTTGTAATATTTATTAATGCAGTTTGCTCCTTATCTAACGTGTATTGTATGTTTAAATTATTAGCTGTTGGATTAGGGAATGCTTTCATTTGAAACTTCTCTAAAGAAACTAGTTCTTTATTTTCTAATAATTGTATAATTGAAAACCTATTTTCACCTTTTGAAAGTGGTTCTTGTGTTGTAAAGAAAGTATAATTTATGCCTTTCTTCAGCTCAACTATTGTATCTAAATATTTATCTTTTAAATAAAATTTCTGATTTTTATCTTTCAATAATTCATCTACAGTTAAGTTAAAGTTGGTAACATTTGCAGTGTTTATACCCAAATCAATTTCTTGTAATGTAGTTGCATTACGGCTGTCTATCGAAAGTTTATATTTATCGGTGCTTAAGCTATATAAATTTACAGAACCATTAAATAATTTTTCTCCATCCCAGTAATCTTTTGTTGCAACCGCATCTGCATCTATAAATAGGGTATGATAATCCCAAACAATACTATCTGTTGATAATTTCAGTATTAACTTATTGTTTTTTGAATCAGCGGTTCTGAATAAATTATTTGTTGCAGCTGTACTTTTATTAGATTCACTAAAAACGATACTTCCTATAGCTGTAGCATTTACAAAAAAACCAGCGTAAGCAGGTATTACATAAGATGAGCCAAATGCAATATTTCTATATTGCCCCGATGTACCTAATGTTGCATCCCAAACATAAAATGAGGAGCCAACATTTGTTCGAGCAGTGGCATTAACATCTACAGGTGCAGGATAAGGATTGCCAATAAAATTAAAACCATTTGTACCACTTCGTGTAACAGGAATTACTTGTGTACCAGTATTTACAAATCCTCTAATAGTTAAAGTAGTAGCAGATGGAGTATAAGGT
>JAGOUF010000068.1 GCA_018061385.1 Chitinophagaceae bacterium
GGGAAATCCATATCCGTCAGCCGTTGATATTGGTGCAGTATTAACTGCAGCAAGTAATATTAGTGGAAATAGTTTTTATGTGAGAAATCCACAAATAGGAAGTTATAGTACAGTTAATCCAATTCCGTCATCTTATATATTGCCTGCTAATAATTCTTTTTTTGTAAAAGTATCTGCTCCAACAACATTAAACTTTACAGAAGCCAATAAAACAATTTGTACAAGTTGTCCAACTGTTTTTCGTAATGCTTTAAAATCGTTTGTTCAAATTAAAGCCTTTAAAAAAGGAACTGAGTATGATAACTTACAAATTGGATTAGATGATACATACTCAGAAAAATATGAACAACAAGTAGACGCAATTAAGTTAATAAATGATGAGTTGTCTATTTTTAGTTTAGCAAGTAATAATGAAAAATTAGCAGCTGATTATCGTTCTATTTCTAATACAACTTCTATTCCACTTGGTATAACATTACCTAACTCTTTTGGAAAACAAAAGTATCAGCTAATTGTGTCTGATTGTAATTTATTAATGGGGGTTAAATTATTCTTATTCGATAAGTTAAGTAACCACTATACTGAAATTAAAAAGGGAATTTCTTACGAACTATCAATAGACCCTTCCAGCACTGCAACACAGGGTAACGATAGATTGAAAATTATTGTACAAAAAGAAGCATCATCTGTTCAAGTAGGTAATGACCAGTCATTATTTTCTGCCAATATTTCAACAACTTCTTCAGGAGTTGTAGTGCATTATCAAGCAGCTACAATCGAAGAAACTTCAATTTTCTTGTATGATAATAATGGTAAATTGTTACAACAAAAAAAGTTAGGGTTACAGCAAAGTGGACAACACTTATTGCAAGTAAATCACTTGCCAAAGGGTATGTATTTGGTTGAAGTTGTAATGGGGAAACAGAGAATAACAAAGAAGTTAATTAGATAGCAGGTATTGTTTATTTTAAATACAGTATTATGAAAGTAAAAGGAATGCGTTGGTGGGTTTTAGGACTAGTAGTTTTAATAACCATCATTAATTATTTAGATAGAGGAACACTAAACTACATGTGGGTTGCAAACACTAAAGTTCAGTACCAATTAATCAACAATGTTAATGATACAGTTAATAAAGTAAATTATGCTTTTATCAATTCAGCTGATAGTAGTTGCGTATTACACAATCAAGATGGTACAACTAAAACAGTTGAATCTAAATTAATCACCTTATTACCAGACAATAAAGTTCAGTACATTAAAAAAGGTGGTATTGCATACGAATTAGGATTGGTTGATTTAAGCGATCCACAAAGTGTAATCGACGATAAACTTAAAAAACTGTATTCCTACATTTATATGTTTTTTATGATTGCCTATGGTATCAGTCAACTAGTATCAGGAAAAGTTTACGACAAAATTGGCACTAGAAAAGGTTTTGTAATGAGTGCATTAATTTGGGGAACTGCCGATATGTTAACATCACTTGCAAGAGGAGTTGCGTCATTAAGTTTTTTCAGGGTGTTATTGGGCTTAGGAGAAGCAGGACCTTGGCCTGGAACTGTAAAGTCAAATGCAGAATGGTTTCCTGTTAAAGAAAGAGCTTTAGCACAAGGCTTATTTGGGGCTGGAGGTTCTATTGGTAACATTCTTGCACCAATCGTAATTTCAATGTTGTTTATAGAATATGGCTGGCAAAAAACTTTTATCATTATTGGTTCTTTGGGTATAATATGGATTATTCCTTGGCTAATCATCAACAAAAAATCTCCTAAAGATCATCCTTGGGTTACCGAAGAAGAAAAAGAATATATTCTTAGTGGTCAGCCAGAAAATAAAACCACAAACGACAAAGCAAAAACTTGGTCAGAATTATTAAAAGATAAAAAAAGTTATGCTGTTATTTTTGGGCGTTTCTTCCTCGACCCAGTATGGTGGATGTTTGTTGCTTGGTTGCCTATTTATTTAAGCAACAAATTCAAATTAGATATTAAGCAAGTAGCATTTTCGGCTTGGGTACCTTATGTTGGTGCAGCTATTGGTGCAATTGCAGGTGGTTGGTTTTCTGGTTATTTAATGCGTAAAGGAAAAACTACAGCTGCAGCTCGTCAAACTGCAATTTTAATTGGTGCTGCTATTACTTTACCTGCTATGATTATTGCAGCATTTGCAGCAACATCAACATCGGCAGTACTTATTATGACTTTTATTTTAGGTGGATTTCAGTTTGCAATTGTAAATATTCAAACATTACCAAGCGATTATCATTCAGGCAAAACTGTAGGTTCTTTAGCAGGTATTGGAGGTGCAGCTGCTGTTCTAGGTACAATCATAACCATGTTTTTAGTGCCATACATTACAGCAGGTAATAATTGGACACCATTTTTTGTTATGGGTGCATTATTAGTGCCTCTATCTATAGGAAGTGTATTGTACTTCTCAAAAGGTACAAAATAAACAATCAAATTTTCAATCAATAATATAAACTCTCAATTATGAAATTAAAAGGAAAAGTAGCCATCGTTTCTGGTGGTGCAAGAGATATCGGAAGAGCAGTATCTTTAAAATTAGCTTCCGAAGGAGCAAAAATTGTAATTGGATTTTTAGGTGATAAGAATCAAGCCAACGAAACTTTAGAAATGATTAAAGCCAATGGTGGCGATGCTATAGTAGTACAAGCAGATGTTACCAAACCTAATGAAGTTGAGCGTTTAGTTGCAGAAACGCAACAAGCTTTTGGAAACGAAATTCATATTTTAGTAAATGTAGCAGGTGGGCTAGTTGCAAGAAAATTAATTGCAGATATGGATGAAGAGTTTTGGGATTTTGTAATGAATGTAAATATTAAAACTGTATTCTTAACAACCAAATTTGTTTCACCTCATATGCCTGCAGGAAGTGCAATTGTAAACTTTGCTTCTCAAGCTGGTAGAGATGGTGGTGGTTTTGGTGCAAGTGCTTACGCAACTGGTAAAGGTGCTGTTGCAACTTTTACTAGAGCAATGGCTAAAGAATTAGGTCCTAAAGGCATTAGAGTAAATGCTGTTGATCCTGGTATGATTGCTACAACTTTCCACGATACTTTTACTAAGCCAGAAGTTCGTACAGCCGTTGCCAATGGCACGCCTTTACGTAGAGAAGGTCAAGCAACTGAAGTTGCCGATTTAGTAGCTTATTTGGCTAGTGATGAAAGTAGTTTCATTACTGGTACAAATATTGACATTAACGGCGGTACTTGGTTCTCATAATTTTATGGTTCAAGCTATCGAATAAGTGTTGGGCACTTGTTGCGTCGCACTCTTCAACACTAAAACACGTATCAGCTTTTAATAAAGTAATAAATGAATAAGTAATTGTTGAAATTTCACAAAAGGAACACACTAAGTATTATTGGTGTGTTCCTTTTTAAATAAAAATAGTATGAAAAGTTTATTGGTTTTTCTTTTTATTGGCTTGTCTTTCGTTAGTAAAGCAACAGATCATTTTGCTGCATCTGCCAATGAAGCAAACGAAATGCTAAAGACAGCAAAACCAAAAGACAGAGTAATTTTAAAAGATGGTATTTATACAAACGCAACAATTGCGTTTACCAACAATGATATAAGTTTTATTGCAGAGCACAGTGGTGCTGTTTTTTTTGAAGGAAATTCAAGGTTAAGTTTTGCTGGCGAAAACAATTTGATTGAAGGTTTTGTATGGCAAAACGGAGGAAAAGATTTAGAAAGTAAATCCGTTATTGAATTTAAAAATGGTAAGGATCTTTCTACAAAAAGTATTGTACAAAATTGTGCTATTGTTGGATATAATGCACTTGATTTAAATACAGACAATAAGTGGGTTTCTATTTATGGTACTTACAACACATTTACACATTGTTTACTAACAGACAAATTTAATAAAGGAGCAACTTTAGTAGTTTGGCTAGATGGAAAGACAGAAGCTCATCACACTATTTCGTATAATTATTTTTTGAACAGACAAAATGGACCCAATGCCGATAATGGTTTAGAAAGTCTTCGTATTGGCACTAGTGAAACATCTTTTACGCCTGCACATTGTGTAGTTGCTTTTAATAGATTTGAAAAATGTGATGGAGAAATTGAAATCATTTCTAACAAGTCCTGGAACAATTCTTATCTCCATAATTCATTTGTAAATAATGATGGTGGTTTAACCTTACGTCATGGTAACAACTGCTTGGTAGATGGTAATTTTTTTGATGGTGCTGATAAAAACAAATCTTATGGAGTTCGTTTTATTGGCGAAGGTCATGTAGCCATTAACAATTATTTCTATCACTTAAATGGTGCACCATCACAAGCTTTTAGAGCACCATTAACTATTGTAAATGGATTAGTAAATACACCACTCAATGGTTATTTTCAAGTGAGAAGAGCCGTGGTAAGCAACAATATTTTTGTAAACTGTATAATGCCCAACATACGTGTAGGAGCTTTTTCTAAAAGAGATGGAATGACTGTTGCACCAGATACATTGCTTATTCAAAACAATACAATGTTTGACGATGCAGGTAGAGCTGGTATTGTGTATGAAGCCTTAACAGAACCTACAAACACAACCATTAAAAATAATATACTACTCAATAGAAATTTATCTGCCAACGATGCTGGTTTTGATGTAAATAAAAAAGCAAAAGTAAAGCTGAACAATAAACTACAATTGGTTGATGAAAAAGGAGATGCAATTAATTTATTTACTGATATTGAAAAAATAAGCAACTACAAAACTGTTGGTGCAAATTGGATTGAGCCGTCGATTGCCAATGAAGTAAAGAAAAGAAAGTTTACTATTTTATTAGCCAATGAGGTTGGCCCTGTTTGGATGAAGTAAAATGATTGCAAGTTGCCAAGTAAGGTTATTCTGTACAAGTGTGCGACGCAACTGAAGTTGAATAGTAGCAATTTAGCTAAGTACATAAAACAAAAAATATGCGTTACATTTTATCTGTCTTGTTTGTAATGGGCATTTTATTTGCAAAAGCAAATATCAAATTGCCATCGTTGGTAAGCAGCAATATGGTGCTTCAAAGAAATGTTCCAGTAAAAATTTGGGGTTGGTGCAGTAAAGGTGAAAAAGTATCTATAAGCTTTATGGGCAAAGAATACAAAGCTTTTGTAAAAGATAGTTCATGGAGCTTATTGCTTCCTACTATGAAGGAGGGTGGACCTTATGAAATGAGGCTAAAAGGCAACAATGAAATTGTACTCAACAATATTTTAATAGGTGAAGTTTGGCTTTGCAGTGGACAAAGTAATATGGGTTTCTTAATGATGAACACAAGCAATGCAAAAGACGAAATTCCTAAGGCTGATTATACAAACATTCGCCTTTTTACTATCAAGAAAGACTATAGCAGCAAGCCTTTGCAAGAAGCTGTTGATGTAACCAAATGGGAAGCATGTACACCAACATCTATAAACAAATTTTCAGCAGTAGCTTATTTCTTTGGAAGGAAACTGCATGAAGATTTGAATGTTCCAATTGGACTTGTATGGAGTGCTTATGGTGGAACAACTATTGAAAGCTGGATAAGCAAAGAAGGTCTTGCTGGTGAAGAAACTTTTGGCGAAGCTGCAGCTAAAATTGAACAGCGTGACTTGAATACTGAAGTGAAGAAAGCCAATGAAAGCTTTGACGATTGGATAAGAACCATCAATAAAAAAGATGCTGGCTATGACAATGCTACCTACTCATGGGCAAAAAATTTTCATGCAGAATGGAGCAAGGCAAAAATGCCTAGCAGTTGGGAAAATGTACCTGCATTAAAAAACAAGGATGGCGTTATCTGGTTTCAAAAAGAACTTATTTTAACTGCTGCAGATATAGCCAATGATGCAAAAATTTCCTTGGGTGCAGTAGCAGATGAAGATTATACTTTTATCAATGGTAAGCAAGTTGGTCATCGCTTTGATGAAAAGAATAAGAAACGTGAATACAGTATTTCAAAATCATTGTTGAAAGAAGGAAGCAACATTGTTACAGTTCGTATTACCAACTATCGTGATGATGGGGGTTTTATGGGAAAAGCAGATGAACTTTTCGTTCAAACATCAAGCAATAAAATTTCGTTGGGTGGTGATTGGAATTATAAAATTGGTTTTGATACACTTGTTCCAACAGGCTTAGCCAGACAATTAAATACGAGGCAGATTCCTTGTATTTTGTACAATGCCATGATTGCCCCAGCTACCAATTACACTTTTAAAGGAGTGCTTTGGTACCAAGGTGAAAGCAATGCTTCACGTGGCTTTCAATACAGGGAACTATTTGCAAGAATGATAAAAGACTGGCGTAAGAAATTCAATCATTCAGCATTGCCTTTTGTTTATGTACAGTTGCCCAACTATAAAAAAATAGTTTCTAAGCCAGTCGATTCGGATTGGGCAGAAACCAGGGAATCGCAAGCAGAAATATTGAAGATTCCGTATACATCCATGGCCTGTGCCATTGAGCAAGGAGAAACAAATGATATCCATCCAAAGTATAAAAACGAAGTTGGTAGACGACTTGCCCTGCAAGCTGAATACAATGTATATGGCATGAAAAACATCATCCCGTCTGGTCCTGTTTACAAAAGCATGAAAGTAGTTGGCGACAAGATTTTAATAGAGTTTGATATAACTGGCGAAGGTCTTAAAACCAATGATGGAAATAAAGCCATACAAGGGTTTGCCATTGCTGACGATAACAAAAATTTTGTTTGGGCAAATGCTGAAATTATAGATAGAAAAACAGTTGCAGTTTCTGCTGATGCAATTAAAAATCCAGTTGCTGTTCGTTATGCTTGGGCTGATAATCCTGTGGAATTAAACCTCTCCAACAATACAAAAATGCCTGCCTATCCATTCAGGACTGATAAATGGAAAGGTAAAACGGATGATGTGAAAATTATTGACTACAGCAAGGCTGCTGTTCAATAAAAGGAATGGTATTAAACAATTTTTTATGAGCTACTTAAAATAATAACCGTTGCTCTTGTTGTGTTTTTTGACCAACAGGATTTCATTTTTTTAAAATTCGTAAAAATTAATAATTTGTTTATAACCTATTTTTTTATAATAGAGTCTTAACAATGCAAGCAGTAAAACATATGAAAAAACAGTAGCAACCATACTATTATAGGTAGCAAAATATATTAGTAAAATGATAATAATGAGTAATGAACCCAAAGCCCAGAGGGTAAAGGAAGATACATCAATTATAAGCATTGTATCATATACTTCTTGTACGTTTAATTCTAATTCTTCGCTCTTAATAAACCACATTAATCCTTGCCCTTTCAAACGAACTTTACGAATACCCGGTGTAATAAAAACCTCTTTTATTTCATCATTAGAAATTACATCAACTTCTTGATCGTCAATTAGAATAACTAAGTTTCCTACATTATAACGATATGACCTACTTTCTCTATCAAACTTTACTAAAGGCATTCTATTTTTTTTAAATGTAATGAAATAGTAGAAAGAATCATCTACCTAAAATTGAGTAGTTATCATTCCTAGTATTTTCTCCTCATAAGCTTAGTTTATTCTTAACTGCTGTTGGCATTTCCCTTCCCACGAAATCATAATTAATTAACCACAGCCCCTGTTGTGTCTTTTGACCAATAGAATTTAACAGGATTCAATACCCATATTTTCCTTTCCATCTTTCATGTAAAAACTTTCTCAATTCATTTTCTCTTGCATTGTTGCCAGGGTTATAAAATGGTGTATTGGAAAGTTGTTGTGGCAAATATTCCTGCTCAATAAAATTGCCTTCGCCTAAATGTGAGTATTGATAATTTTTGCCATAATCCATTGCTTTCATCAACTTAGTTGGTGCATTGCGTAAATGTAATGGCACTGGTAAATCGCCATGTTGTTGTACAGCCTGCAATGCTTTACCAATGGCTTCGTAAGCAGCATTACTTTTTGGGGATGACGCAAGGTAGGTTGCACATTGACTTAAAATAATTCTACTTTCGGGATACCCAATTTTACTAACAGCATCAAAGGTTGCATTGGCTAGTAACAAAGCGTTGGCATTGGCATTGCCAATATCTTCACTTGCAAAAATGAGCATTCGCCTAGCAATAAATTTTACATCTTCGCCACCTTCAATCATTCTTGCAAGCCAATAAACTGCACCATTGGGATCGCTGCCTCTCATGCTTTTTATAAATGCTGAAACAATATCGTAATGCTGCTCTCCTTTTTTATCGTACAAAGCAATTTTTTGTTGAGCAACTTGCATTACCAAATCATCTGTGATAACTATGTTATTGCTGTTGGTTGATGTTACTACCAACTCTAATAAATTCAATAATTTTCTGGCATCGCCACCGCTAATATTAATTAAAGCAGCTGTTTCTTTTAAGTTGATTTGTTGAGTTGAAAGTAACTCGTCTTTCTCAATAGCATGATGCAACAAAGCTACCAAATCGGCTTCGTTCAATGCTTTTAAAACATATACTTGCGAACGGCTAAGCAATGCACTATTTACTTCAAAAGAAGGATTTTCTGTTGTTGCTCCAATTAAAGTAATAGTGCCTTTTTCTACTG
>JAGOUF010000069.1 GCA_018061385.1 Chitinophagaceae bacterium
GCATAATTCCACGTAGTAATAGAGGCATTTTTGTAATTAATGAAATACCCGATTTGCAAGCTAGAATTCAAGTGGCATTGTTTAATATTTTAGAAGAAGGCGATATTCAAATACGTGGATTTAAGTTAAGAATGCCCTTGGATATTTTATTTGTATTTACTGCAAACCCTGAAGATTATACCAATAGAGGAAGTATTGTAACGCCTTTGAAAGATAGAATTCAAAGCCAAATATTAACGCACTATCCTAAAACAATTGAAGAAAGTTTGGCAATTACCGAACAAGAAGCCAATATTTTAGAAGAGCAAAAAAATAAAGTTGTAGTAAGCGATTTGGTAAAGCGTTTGGTTGAACAAATTGCATTTGAAGCAAGAAGCAACGAATACGTAGATAAGAAAAGTGGTGTAAGTGCAAGGCTTACCATTGCTGCTTATGAAAACGTAGTTAGTAGTGCAGAACGCAGAGCCATTATAAATAATGAATCCATGACGCAAGTGTGGATTAGCGATTTGGTGGGTATCATTCCGTCGTTAACTGGTAAAATTGAATTGGTGTATGAGGGTGAACAAGAAGGGCCATACCAAGTTGCTGTTAACTTAATTGATAAGGCTATTAGAACTTCTTTTGTTCAATATTTTCCTAACCCAGAGTTGGCTAAAAAGAAAAGAGCAACAGGTAAAAAATCAGTAGACGAAAAACCAGATGATAATCCATATAAACAAATTACACGTTGGTTTGATGCTGGAAACCATTTAGATATTTTGGTTGATATGAAAGATGATGAAAAGGCAGAAGCTTTATATAAAGTAGATGGCTTGTATGGTTTGGTAAAAAAGTATTTTCATGCAGCAAACGATAAAGAAAATGCTTTATTAATGGAGTTTGTGTTGCATGGCCTATCGGCTTACTCATTAATTAGTAAAAAAGTAATTGAAGGAAGAATAGAGTTTAATGATTTAATGGGCAGCATGATGAATTTGAACAACATGAATTTTAGCGATGATGAATTAGAAGAAGATGATTTTTGATAGCTAAGTTTTTTATACATGAATAAGGGTTGCAATTGCAACCCTTATTCATGTATACTGTTTATTGTTTTGTAAACTTGTAATCATCTAACTCAATAAAACTATTCATTTTAATCGTTACGCCTTTTACTTTGTTTTTATCCAGCTCAAACTGTATTGGAAATATTCCATACAAAATATTGTTGTACTCAATTATCCAATCGTTATTGTTTAAATATTTTACTGTTGCAGTTAAATTGTCGTGACCTTTAAAGTTAATGGTTAAAAAATTTTGTTTTTGTTCAACTATAATTTTACCGTACAACTCATGTTTATATTCTCCTACGTAATTGCTTAAAGGTAAAGCTGGAGTATTATTTTTTAGTCTAGCTTTTAAAGCATCAATTTCTGCAACTGATTTTTTTTCGGCTTGTAAAAAATTACCCAATTGTTGTTTGCTTCTATTCGTATATGGCACATCTAAATAAGCATCTAAAATTTGGTAACGCAATGTTTCAAAAAAACTTTGGTTGTCGTTGTTGGTTAAAATGGCAATACCTAAATTTTGTTCAGGTACAAAACAAATATTGCTTACCATGCCACTTGCACCACCTGTATGCCAATAAATTTGTTTGCCATTGTAATCGCCAGTAAAAATGCCCAATCCATAACCACGAAAGTTCATTGGAATGATTGATGATTTTCTGCTATTTGTCGAAATAGCCATATCTCTAGTTTTTAAAATTGCAGCTTCAGGAATAATTTGTTGATTGTTGTATTTTCCGTTGTTTAATTGCATCAATAACCAATGGCTTAAATCGTTTACATTGCTTACCATACTTGCAGCAGGAGCAAGGTTGTCCCAATTGTCGTAAGGTACTTCATTTAGTTTTCCTGTAAAAGTTGTTGTATAGGCTTTTGCTGAATTTTTTATATGAGCAATTCCTTTACCAAGGGTAAGGGTTTGCGTCATGCCTAGTGGCTTAACTATGCTATCATAAATATACACTTCCCAAGGTTGTTTGGTAACCTCTTGTATTATTTCTCCAGCAGTTAAAAAACAACTGTTGCAATAGCCATAATCTTGTCTAAAAACGCCACCTGGTTTTAAATAACGCATTTTATACATTACATTATTTCGTGAAATATTTCCATTAAAAAAAGTAAAATCACCCTGAAACGTTTTTGTACCAAGTCTATGCGTTAGCATATCTTTTATGGTAACTATTTGTGTGCTAATAGAATCGTACAAAGAAAAGTTGGCAAAGTATTTTGTAATCTTATCGTTTAACGATAGTTTATTTCTATACTCCAATTGAGCCAAAGCAGTGCCTGTAAACAATTTGGTGTTGCTTGCTATCATAAACAATGTATTGGCATCAACACTGTCTGTTGAGTTAATATCACGTACACCAAAACCTTTCATGGTTACCACCTTTCCATCTTTTACAATTACAATACTTAAGCCTGGCACTTGCCAATCTTTCATTCCTTGTTGAATGTATGTTTCTAAACTGTCTTTAATAAAACTTGGTTGAGCATAAGACTTTGTAAAAGATGCAATCAAAATAAAAAGTAGTACAATTGAATTTTTAAAATAACGTAAATGTAATGGCATGTAAAATATTTGAGTGCCGAAAATTAAGCAGAAGATTTTACTTGTACGAATAAGAGTGTAACAAAGTTTTTTAAGAACAAGGCTTGCTTAAAAAAGAACGCTTCAACTAGATATTTATTTCTAATTGAAGCATTCATCTAGTTGAGTACAATCAACTTAAAACTTATAGCTGTAACCCAATCTAAAAACTTGGGTTTCGTTATAATCTGTACTGTTTAATGTAAATCCATTGCCAATAATTTCTCTTTTTGTGTTGAGCGTATTTAAAATATCACTAGCATTTAAAAACAATTCCCCTTTACCTTTTTGTATTTGTTTTTTTACACCCATATCAATAGAAAATCTACTATAAATTTTCCCCTGAGGAATAATATCTGGAGCTAAATAAATACTTGTAATTTGAAAATCTGTTTGTTTTGGAAAATGAAACACCGCATTCATTTTTATATTGCCAGAAGTAAATTGTTGTTTGCTTGCACTGTATGTAGATGGCACGGGATATTTATTTAAAACAGTGAAAGAATCAATTGTATTTTGATAAATATTGATATTGGTATTTAGCGAAAACACTTTAGAAAAATTAGCTTGTTTAACCAATTCAATACCTGCGTTGCTGCTATGTCCTGCATTTTGAAATACAGTATAAATCAATGTGCTTGGAGGTGCTTGTGTAGCAATTCTTGTAATGGTACCTTGTGCACTTTTGTAATAAAGAGCAGCATAAAAATATCCTTTATCTGTATTGTTTTTATAACCCAATTCATACGAGTTGGTAAACTGTGGTTGTAATGCTGGGTTTCCTACTTTAATAATTTCGGCATCATCGTATTTTGGAAAAATTCTAATGTCAACTTCATTTGGTCTATCCACTCTTCTATTATAAAAGAAAGATATTTTATTCTGCTCATTTACTTTATAAGCCAATCTAACTGTTGGAAAAGGTTGTGTATAATTGTACCCATCACTTTTATATGTGTTGTGGTTGGGGTTTACTTGATACTCTAAGTTTACATACTCTAAACGCAAACCAATTTCTGCTTCTACTTTTTTTGTTTCATACACATAGTTGCCATACAATGCTGGAATAATTTCTGAGTAAGTAGCTTCGCCACCAGCATTTATATCTAATGGAGAATTTACACCTGGCTTAAATTGCATATTGGTTGGAATATTGCGATGCCTAAATTTTATACCAGTTTCTAAGCGTCCATATTTTAAGGGCTTCACATAATCTATATTCAAATCGGCAACATGCTCGTCTGATAAAAGTTTGAAAGAATCTAAGCCAACATAAGTGGGCATTGTATTTACAAAATTATATTTTTCATCTTCTCTATGAAAAGTGTAATTGAATCCAATATTTAGTGTATGCCCCGGTTGTTTAAATTTATGTTGATAGGCTACTGACGCAACTGCTGTGGTTTTTAATTCATCTTCTACAAATTGCCACAATCTTTGCCTATTTGAAAAATCTTTATTAAAGAATGGTTCATCGCCTCTGTCAATAATTTTTTCAATTCCATACATTCCAGATATAGTCAGCATATCCTGTTGATTGATGTTCCAATCAATTCCTGCTTTTGTAGTTACAAAATGTGTATTTCTATTTCTTTTTGTTTGCTGATTAATTACAGTTCCGTCATTAAAAGTTCTTGTTACAAATTCATTTTTATTCAATGTTTCGGTGTACAACCAATCTGCTTGCAAAAAAGTATTGATCTTATTTTTTCGATAGTTTAATGATAGCGATGGATTTATTTTTGGAGTAGTTTGATACTGTGGTCGAATGGTTGATAAATTTTCTTTCTTTTGCCATAAAGCACCAACTCCTGTTGTAAAACTTATTTTTCCATTAAAGCCTTGCTGTTTATTTTTTTTATAAATAATATTGATGATTCCAGCGTTTCCATTGGCATCGTATTTTGCAGATGGGTTGTTAATAATTTCAATTCTTTCTATGGCCGATGCTGGTATATTGTCTAAACCAGTTTGGTTGCCAAAGCCGGTTAATGCTGTTTGTTTTCCATCAATTAAAATGGCTACTTTATCACTGCCTCTTAATTCAACTTTGCCATCTTGACTAGAAGTAATGCCAGGTAAATTTTTAATAGCTTGTAAAACAGAACCACCGCTTTGGCTAATGTTTGCAGCAATTGAGTAAGTTTTTTTCTCCATTTTGTTGCTCACATTTTCTTGCTTCGCAGTAACTACCACATCATTTAATTGTTGTGCATTTTGTTGCAATTCTATTGTGCCAATATCTAGAAATAAACTAAGTGAACCTACTAAAATTTGTTGCGATTTTATTTCGAAACCCGTGTACGAAAATTGTAAAATGTAGCTACCAGATTTTATATTACTTATTGTAAATCGGCCTTCTTCGTTGCTTACTGTACCAGTTACAAATGCACTATCTTTTTCTGTTTTCAAAACTATATTTACATAAGGCAAAATATTTTTATCTACTTTGCTTTTTACAATACCAGAAATTGTAACTACTGTATTTTGTGCTTGTAAATTGTATAAACAAAATAGTAGTAATGAAAACAATAGAATATTTTTTTTCTGCATTTTATATTTTTTTAATTAACCTTTTATTGCTTTAACAAATACTCCATTCGTGTTAAAAATTAAATCCATTCCCTTTATTTCTACTTCGTAGGTAATAGTTTCTTTAGTATCTGTAATTTTTGCAACTTCTTTTATTTTTTTGTTAGGATAATGTTTTTTTACATATTCCAAAACACCTTTTGGAAGTTGGGTAGCTTCAATTCCAATTTCTGTTTCAATGATATTGCCTTGTGCATCCATTAAAATAGAATGATTCACTTTCCTTAACTCAAAACTAGCTTCATAATTTTCGCCTTCTTTATCCCACTCCACATTTTTTGCAGTTGGATATTTTTTTTGAAATGTAGATTTTACATTGGTAGGTATACTTTTTTCTTTTTGTGCAAAAGCAAGTGTTGCAAAAAGAAAAATAACTAGTACTGATGCTAACTTTTTCATTGTGTATTTTTTTATTAATTTAAAATGATAACACAAAGCTGCAACATGATTTAGAAGAAAATTAGAATTTTAAAATGAAATTATGAATGAATGAAAATTATTTTCATACGAATAAGTTATTTTCCAATTGTTGATGTCTGCAATTTTTTTAATGATAGATAAACCCAAACCTGAGCCTTGTTCTGAAGGATTTAACTTTGAAAACCTACTAAACAAAGTATTTGTATTTAATGGTTTTACATTACCTGTATTGCTAAAAATGAACTGATTTTTTTTTGAGTATATAAAAATTTCACCAGCTTGAACATTGTGTTTTATGGCGTTTAAAAAAAGATTGCTCAGGAAGATTTCTGCTAGTATTGGATTGGATTGTATAAGTAGTTCTTCCACTAATTCAATTTTTATAGTTAGATTTTTTGCAAGTGCTTGTTCAGTGAAAAAATCTATATTTCTTTCTATTAAGTTGTTGATGGAAATAGTTTCTTTGGTATGATAAATATTGTTTTCAATTTTAGAAAGTAACAGTAAGTTTTTGTTTAAACGATTTAAACGTGCAACATTCTTATTTAATGAATTTAAAATTTCTGATTGCTCTTTGGTTATATCTGTATGTTGAATAAGTGTATCTATTTTAGCTTGAAACACAGCTAAGGGAGTTTGCAATTCGTGAGCAGCATTTTCTATAAACTCTTTTTGATTTTTATAAATAATTGTATTCTTTTCAATGAGCTTTTGAATACTCGTATTTAAGCGATTGAACTCTTCAATACTTGTTGTAACAAATTCAGGTTGTTTGGTTTTATCAATCTCAAAATTCTCTATTTGATCAAGCGTATTATAAAATGGTTTCCAAATGTTTTGAGATAATTTTTTTGTAATAAAAAATAAACCAATTAGCAAAACTGAAATAATTAATAAATAGGCTACGGCAATATTTTGTACTAAATCCTCTGTTTCTACTAAACTAATTTTATCTGAGTAAGTATAAGATTTGCCATCTATAGTAATTGGAAAATTTAATTCTCTATAAGGTTCCATTTCATTGTCTAGAGAGTCGAATTGCTGAGTAGTAAAGATGATTTCTTTGCTAGTAATTTTTTCACTATCAATTTTTAGATTTCTGTTAAATCTGTTCCAAGTTGATACATCTGTTTGCTTTAAGGTTGAAGCAGAAAATACAAGGAATTCTTTTTTGTGCAACAACAAAGTATCGTCTGCCTCTCTTATATACAATTTTTGAATTGTGTAATAAAAAATGGGTGCCGATATAATTAAAATCAGAACAGAGTAAATTAAGTAAGCTTTAGAAGTTTTATGTAAAAGTTTGTTATTCATTTTTCCATTTGTAACCTAAGCCATAAACCGATTTTATATAATCGTTACTTCCGGCTTCGTGTAGTTTCTTTTTTAAGTTTTTTATATGGGCATAAACAAAGTCGTGATTGTCTAACATGTCGGCCATATCACCAGATAAATGTTCTGCAATGGCACTTTTAGACAATACCCTGTTTTCGTTTCCAATTAAATAAAGCAACAAGTCAATTTCTTTCTTTGTAATATCAATATTGTTGTTGTTTACACTTACTGTTTTTGAAAGAAGATCAATTTCAATTTCATTGAACACGAGGGTGTTATTTCCTTTAAAATTTTTTCTTCTAATTAATGCTAAAATTCTCACCAACAATTCAGATAAATGAAATGGTTTAGTTAAATAATCATCGGCACCAAGTTCAAATCCTTCAATCTTGTTTTCTAATGTTTCTTTAGCCGAAGTAATAATAATGCCTTCTGATTTATGCTGTTTTTTCAATTCTTTTAAAACGTCAAAACCGTTTCCATCGGGTAGCATTAAATCCAATAAAATACAATCGTAATTATAGATAGAAATTTTTTCAATTGCATCAACGGTATTATTCACAGATTCGCAAATAAAACCATTCTGTGTTAAGTATTGTTGAATACTTAAAGCAAGATCAGGCTCATCTTCTATGAGTAACAATTTCATGCGTCAAATTTACCATGTTAATGTTGAAGAAAAGTTGAATTTGTGAATCAAATACCATTTGTTGTTGCGATTGTATGATACATTTTGAGATCAAACAATCAATAAAAAAGCCGATACAAAAATGTATCGGCTTTTAGTTGTTCTTTAATAAAGTTATTGCTTAATAAATTGTAGACTATTTTCAGTTGTTCCGTTCAAAAATTTCACCACATAAACTCCAGCTTTTAATGCCGTAATATTTATCAAAGTTTGATTTGTATTGGCATTCACTTTTTGTGTAATGATGTTTTTGCCTAAAAGATCTGTAACCAATACAATTCCATTTTCTATTACAGTTGTATGCGTAATTGCAATTTGATTTTTTGCAGGGTTTGGAAAAATATTGATGGATGATTTTGTTTGATTGTTTAGTACAACTATTTTGCTGTAATTAAATGAGCCATCTTTTTCAACTATTTTTAAACGATAGTATATTACTTGTTTAACAGCATTCATATCAGTAAAAGAATATTTTTTTGTACCATTTATATTTGATGCTAAAACTGTTCCTACAGATATAAAATTGCTGCCATCTAAACTTCTCTCAACAATATATTTTTGTATGTTTATTTCATTAGATATTGTCCAGCTTGTTTGTACATTATTTTTTTCAGCTATTGCGGTAAACTGCTGAATGGTAACTGGTAATGCGTTATTGGCTAAACCTTTAAACATGGCATCTTTTATTTTGCCATATCTGCCAGCACTGCTACTACCACAACTGTTGTAGATTCTCACGGTTAAAGTTTCTCCTGTTTGTAGTAAAACTCCATCGGCACCATTTAAGGCAAATCTATAATTGGTTGTTGTTCCAGCGGTTTGATTGGTTAAT
>JAGOUF010000070.1 GCA_018061385.1 Chitinophagaceae bacterium
TTTGGCTACAATGTAACACAAACGCAATTATCTAAAGGTTGGGAAGCTGATTGTTATTATAATGGAACTTCTTGGGAAGTGACTTTAAAACTAGATTTTTCTGAATCTGCTATAATTGAAAATTTTCAATTAGGTAATCAAATAATACAAAGTAATAATCTAGCTACAAATGCTATAAATACTTCTAATATTACTAATGGTTCTATTACTTTGAACAAGTTAGCAACAGATTCAGTAGACAGTTCTAAAATAGTAGATGGTACAATACAAGCAATAGATTTAGGAAATGATTGTGTAATGACTTCTAAAATATTAGATTTAAATATTACTACAAATAAAGTAGATGACTTAGCAATCACAACCAATAAATTAGCTAATCAAGCTGTTACTACAGTAAAAATAGCTAACTCTGCTATTACTAACACTCAATTAGATAATCTTTCTGTAGACACTCAAAACATAATTGATAATAGTGTAACAAATGCTAAACTAGCTACAGGAACTCCTTCAAGTATTAAGATATGCAATAATCTAGGGGAAGTGACTGAATTACCTCTTGGATTAGATGAGCTTCCAATAGGAGATGGGACTAGTATTACAACAGTAAATAAATCAAGTTTAACTTCTGATACTGTAGTATTTACAGTACCATTAAGTTTTGAAAGTGGGGAATTGACTGATTACTGGATAACAACTAATGATAGTTTTGAACTATTAGATATACATGGGACTGTAAACAAAGCAATAGAGCCTTCAGACATAGCTACAATAATTACAATAATAAATGGAGTTGGTGTAGATTTCGGGTATACTCCAATTGGAGCTTATGAATTAAGTTCTGGTATGAATCCTTTAGGTATTCTCTTTTATATGAACTTCACTGGAACATATATAGCTTCTCCTGCAATGGCTTTAAGATTTACCACAATCAAACCTACACCTGGTGGTAAAGTAATATTAACAATAAGATTAAGAAAAATATAAAAAAGTGTGCACTTTGTTTAGTTTTTGCAACTTTTTCCTAAAGCCCTCTACAAATGTAGGGGGTTATTAGGTTTAACTATTATCAGTTAGAAATTAAAATAATAAGTAAAAATTTACTATACTTAACAACGAATAAATTATAAAATAATGGCAGAGTCTTCAATTAAAAAATCAGGTGTGTATGGAATCTTTGGTAAAAGATATGGAGATATACTTATAAATGTATTACAAGGGTGTTGTAATGGTGTAGCTGATTTTGGAAATGTTTGTACTGTAGTTAAAGATTGTATTGGAATAGATGAAGTAAATGGGAATAGTAATTTATTTCTTAACCAAAAAGGAGAATTTATCTCAATAACTGGTGGTGTAATAACTGGAACATATAGTGATTTTCAAACATTAATAAGTAACAATGATTTGAAACAAGGTAGTTTTTATTTAATGACAGATTATGAAACAATATATGACCAGCCTGATTATGATAACGCTGGTAGTATAAAATCTACATTAACATTAAAAGTAGGAGCAGTAGAGCCAATATTATTATTTGCAACATCTTCAAATACTTTTGCAAAAGAAGTATGGAGTACTATTTATCCTAAAGATAAATTGCAATATAACATTTCAGTAAATGCAACATTCTTTTCAGGCAGTCCTTGTAAGGGTAGAATAGTAGAAAGAATAGATGAGTGGAACAATAGAACAGATTATGACCATAGAGAAATTAAATTTATAAGATATGACGATGGAGCAGGAAATTTTACACAAATAAATGATAGTGGTAGAACATCACAAGAATTTTTAACATTTGTACAGAACTTCACTGGTGGAATTGTATATGATAATTGGCTTGGAGATTTTTATTCTATTGGTGCATTAGTTGGACAAGAATATCCAAATAATGTATTTAGTGGCGAATTTGTTATTTCAAATACTTCATCTGCGTTATTTTATAACAATACATTTAGTGGTGACAATGTTACCAACAACACATTTAGTGACAATGTTTACAACAACACATTTAGTGACAATGTTAACAACACTACATTTGGCTATGTTAACAACAATACATTTAATGGCGAGGTTAGCAACAATACATTTGGCAATGTTCACAACAACACAATTAGTGGCAATGTTTACAGCAACACATTTGACAATGTTTACAACAATACATTTAGTGGCGATGTTAGCAACAATACATTTGGCTATGTTCACAACAACACAATTAGTGGCAATGTTTACAGCAACACATTTGACAATGTTTACAACAATACATTTAGTGGCGATGTTAGCAACAATACATTTGGCTATGTTAGCAGCAATACATTTAATGGCGATGTTAGCAACAATACATTTAGTGATGATGTTTACAACAATACATTTAGTGGCGATGTTAGCAACAATACATTTGGCTATGTTAGCAGCAATACATTTAATGGCGATGTTAGCAACAATACATTTAGTGGCTATGTTAACAGCAATACATTTACATACACAGGGATTTTACAATATGTTACAATAGCAGATGATTTACAATCTAAAACAATAGACGATGTAACATATCCATTTCTATTTAATACAAATTACAAAAAAGAAATACTACAAGCATCAAATGGGAATACTTATGCACGTTATTTTGATGGAACAAATGATGTAAACACTTTAATACCTTAAAATATGAAAAAAATAGTTTTATTAGTGATGGTTTTTATAACCAATTATTTAGGGGCGCAAAGTGTTGACCCCGAAACATTCCCAACGGTTGTCGGTGCAATTAGTGGTAAAAACTTATATACCAACACAGGTGGAGAGGGTAAAATAAGTATTAAAACGTTAATGGATAGCGTTGACATTTTAGATACGGCTACTATAACGTATGCAGACTTTTATACAGCAATTACAGGCGGTAATTTAGTTGTTGGAAAAACGTATATTATAATGGATTTCCAAACGGTTTACGACCAAATGGACTTCGATGCTGGTGGCTCTTTGAAACCTACATTAGTAACTAAAACAGGTTCAATAGAGCAAATTTGGGTACTTGCATTAGCACCAAATCAGATTGCAAGTCAAGCGTATTCAGCAACCTATCCAAATGATAAAATTCAATATGATTGGACGTATAATACAACACTTGTAAATGGTAGTCCAGCGAAAGGTAGAATTTCAGAACGTATAGATGAGAATAATAATAGAACAGATTATGACCATAGAACAGTATTATTCATTAGGTATGATAATGGAAGTGGGGTGTATAATGTAGTAAATGATAATGGTGCAGCTTGGAATGAATATTTAACATTTGGAACAGGGTATAATAATGGTGCTTTTGTAGCAGATAATTATATTGGGGATATATATAATTATAGATTGTTTTTAGGTGCAGATTTGCCAAATAATGTTTTTCAAGCTATATCTGCATGTTTTTCCAATAAACTTGATGTACTATCATTAAACAATACATTTGGGGATGAGAATTATTCAAATTCACTTGGCGATAGTAATACTTATAACGTTTTTGGGAATAACAATTATTTAATTACAATTGGACATAGTAATAACTTAAATAATTTCGGGAATAGCAATTATTCATATAAACTTGGGGATAGTAATAGCTCTAATACATTTGGTAGCAACAACTCTTTAAATATGTTTGGGGACAGCAATACCTTTAACATATTTGGAGATAGTAATAGTACAAACACGTTTGGGGACAGCAATACTTCAAACGTGTTTGACACCACTCAGTCAATGACCAATAAAATATTTGGCTCTTATATCCAAAATAAAGACTTCACAGCAGAAGCATATATGAACAATACAGATTATGAAGTTAAAGTAGCTTTAGCTAGTGATGGGAATGTATATGCTAGATATTATAATGGCTCTACTGATTCAATTAACCTTATACCATAAGATATGATAAATCCAACATATATAGCAACAAGTGTAAATGGAGTATTTGCAAATGAAAAAGGTGAGATTAATCTTACACAACAAGCAAAAATAAAACCATTTGAAGAATTTTTTGATAATTTTACAGGAGATACATTAAATGTAAAATATATACCAATTGATAAAGTAGAAATATTTGCAGATGGTGTAAAATTATATGAAGGTGTTGATAGAGATTTTACAATAGTTGGTGTTGATGTTTATTTTAATTATGTTTTAAAAAACAAAAATATCGGGATAAATTATGGCACAAAGAATATCTAAAGATTTATTAGAAGGATTATCAAAAGAAGATTTTAATTTAGGTAATGTACCTAATTTAGATACTACTGATGCTGTAAATAAAGCACATTCACATACAAATAGTAGTATTTTAGATACCATTACCAACATACTTATATCTAACTGGAATACAGCATATAATTGGGTAAATACAAATGGAGTAAGTATATTATCTACTTTAACTTTAAAAGAAAATAGTAGTAATAAACAAAATAATTTAACAGCATCTCCAACAAATTTTCCAACAGTAGATGCGGTAAATACTGGACTAGCTTTAAAAAAAGATAAACTATCAACAATATCAACTGTAACTACAACAAGTACTTTTCCTAATTCAGATATAATAATATTTGGTAATGGCGCAACAGCATTGACTGGGACTATTAATACTACACTAATGTCTATCAAACAAACAATTACTATTAAAAGAGCAGTAGGAGCAACTGGTACACTAACAATAAAAGGTGTAACTGGAAATATAAACACAAAAACCAATACAATGGTTGCAACAACAACACTAGCTACTGCAGGTAGTTATGGTCAAGTTGCTAGCTTTATATGGGACGGAACAAATTTAATAAGAATTAATTAATAAAAAAAAAAATAAAATAACAATATGGCAACAGCTAATCCAGCAATTACAGCTACAAATCCAATAGTACTTTCAGTGTGTGAGGGTATTTTATTCCAATATGCTTCAGAAGTAGCTTTACAAGAAGCTAAATTTGCAAATTTAGGTGGTAGTGGTCTTTTTACTCAATATGAAAAAAGGCAAATAGTAGCTAAAAAAATAATGGAAAATCCTAAATTATATGCAAAACAACTAGCCTATATGATTGAAATAATTGAGCCTAATATATGGTTTAATACAACCTCTAGTGGTATAGATTTATACAGATATTTATGGGATAGTAACCCAACAGGTAAACATGTTTGTGAGGCTTTTTTAGATACTGCTAACTGGTCTAATGTAGGTAATGCTTCTGGAACATCAGTTTTTGATGCTATTGCAGGGATTTCTAATGCAGATACTTTATAAAATAAAGAATTATGGAAAAGAAAGAAGAAGTAAAATATTTAGAAAATAATACAAAAGTGAAAGTGATTAGGAATTTTCACAACACTAATGATATTATGAAAAAGAATATGGAGAAATTCAAAGCACAAGGCAAAAAGCCTATGTCTATTGAAGAAATAAAGAAAATGACAGAAATTAAAGCTGCTAATAATAAAAAGTAAAAAATAAATAATTATGAAAGCATCACAAATCGGACAATTAATTAATGGAATCCTAACTATTGTAATAGGTAGTTTAACATTATTCGGAATTTCACAAGAGAAACTAACTATTATACAAGGAGCATTATTGCTTACTATGCCATTAGTTATTTCAATTACAAGTACTATTGATAAAGTGATAGATACTAAAAAATCTGTAATTTATTCTGCAATTATATTTTCTGTAATATTGATTGGTGGAGCAATAGATTACATGAATTTGTTTCCAAATTTAAGCAAAGTTGGAGAATACATTAGAATCTGCTTGTCTATATTAATTTTAATTCTTAATTTTGTAGTAGATTTCTTGTCTACAAATAAAGTATTAAGTGAGACAGATGCAGAAGATATTAAATCAACTAGACCTAAATCAGCAATACACTAATTTAATTGCTGGTATATTAGCTATTGTGGCATTTACTGTACTATATTTTGCTAAAATAATACCAAGCAGTGTTATTGATACTGATAAGTTGTATGAAATAATAACATTTATACATTACAAATGTGTAGTGTTATCAGTTGTAATTGTTTTCTTTAATTTAAGAGATAAAATAATGATTGGAAATACAATATTTCTATTCTTTTTATTTCATTTTTTTTAAAGAATTAAATGGAACAGCTTGTGAGATAAATGTAAATGAATTTATTATTGACATTATAATTATAATAATTGGAATCATAGAATACAAAACTAAAACAAAATAAATAAAAATGAAACTACTATTCACTATTTTCACTATATTTGGGTACTTAATCTATAAAGTATCTAATATGTTTGAGCATAAAACAGAAAGTTTTTCAGATTATCTGCATAATCATTTAGCAGCAATAATCAACAATACATTTGCAACAACAGGGGGTATTATAGGAGTATTTATACCTACAACAGATGAATTTCATTCTATGTATATAGTGGCAATACTTACACTTATAAAGGTAGTAATAGGAGGTTTTTTAGGTAGTTTTGTTGGTTATGTATTTAACACTTACATATTGCCATTTTTAGATAAATTTAAAAGTAAAGACGATAATGGAAAATCTGAAAAGTAAAATAGAATTATTTTTTAAGAATCATGGTTGTAAAGTAGTGGTGATTGTAATTACATTGTTATTACTTTTCTATCTTATATATGCTACAAAAGAAAATGGCAAAGTAAATAATATTGCTAAAGAATATTTAGATAGAGCAGATAGTTTTAAGGTAGAATACAATAAAACAAAAGTGCAACTAGATAGCATTGTCAGTGTGCTTAAAAATCAGCAAAAAATAGTATCTAAAGCAGAAACAACAAGGGTTATTATAGAGAGCAAATATAAAGATGTAAAAGATGAAAATAAAATACAAATTCGCAATTATTTTGATGCTAATGATAGTGTCAAAATTAGCACTTTCACAAGACTCGTTAAATAATAGTTATCCTAAAGTAATAATTTTAGAAGATAGTACAAAATTAATAGCAATCACTCCTGCTCAAATGGATAGTATTGCTGTAAGATTAATTAAAGCAAAAGAGTTGCCTATTTGTGATTCGGTGGTAAATGCACAAAAAAAAGAAATAGTAGCAAAAGATACATTCATCGCTAACCAAGCATTGTTTATTGATTTTTATAAGAAAAGAGATGATATTAATGGTGGAATAAGACGAAACCAAGATATTGTTATAAATGAATTAAAATCATCACTCAAAAAAGAAAAGCAAAAAGCTGTAGTTATTAAGATAGCTAATTTTGTTTGTTACCCTATTGCAATAATTGGTACAGCAATAGCTACATATTATATTTCAAGTAAGTTAAAATAGAAATCATGGCATATCTAAATAATCCTAATTTTGAACTATGGTTTGAAATGAAAAAAGAATTTGAAGGGTTTAGAACCCAAGCCTATGCTGATAGTGGTGGAGTATGGACAATAGGATTTGGAAGTACCTATAATCACAATCAAAAAAGAAAAGTACAAAAAGGTGATTTAATAAATAGAGAAACTGCTATTGAATGGATGAAAATAGATGCCAATGAAGTAGTAAGACAATTGAATGTCTATATAAAAGTAAAACTAAAAGATACACAAACTACAGCTATCTGTGACTATATTTACAATAGAGGAATTAGAAACTTTTTAAGAACTCAATTAGATGAATTAATAAATTCAAATGCTAATATAGATAAAATATGTAAAGAGATAGAAGTTACTGGTTGGAGAGATATATTAGGTCATATTTTAAAAGGTCTAATAAGACGAAGAAAATCTGAATCTTATTTATATAGATTTGGAGATCTAAAATTTTACTTTTAGACAATATTATTTATTATATTTTATTATTTAAGCTTACTAGATATTAGTAAGCTTTTTTCTTTTAATCTATCACCAGTTTAGGAAGCTTAATAGATACACTTCACCTTCCTAGCCTTAGCTAGTTAGAAAGGTGTATCTAGAATCAACAGTTTAGTTGAGCCAATGAGACACATACAAATCAACAGTATTGTGTTTGTACTTGAGAGCTACTGTAACCATGAATACCCATGTTTCTAATCTTACCTCTTCTCTCTTTCTTCTGAGGCTGTGCTGTGTTAGTTCCTATTGTAGCACTTTTTTACTTATACCCCAATCGCCTTTATTATCGCAACAAGTATAAAACCTCTATAAGAGGAAATTTTATTGAGTGCAATAATACTAATTATTTCTATAATTTCAAATACTAGATAACTTTTTTTAGTTAAATTTTTCTACTTAACAATTAATTTAACAATATTTGTATATGAAGAAGACTAAAAAACAATTAAGAGGAGAGAAAGAATTGTTCCTTATTCAAAAAGGTCAAGAGTATGCAAAGAACTTAAAACTTAATGCAACTACTTGGGAAAAGAAATTTATTTGTATTCTTAATAGATTAGGTTTTAAGTTTGAATTTCAAGTTCCAAAAATCTACAAACAAAATTATCTTTACATAGTTGACTTTATTCTTCCAGAATATAATAT
>JAGOUF010000071.1 GCA_018061385.1 Chitinophagaceae bacterium
ATGGTACACAATCTGCAGTAACCAATCCATCTGTAATTTTTTCTGAAGGAACCTATACAATTGAATTGAAAGTAGTTGATGCAATTGGTTGTGCAGATACTTTAATAAAAGTGAATAGAATTAAAGTGTACAATCCAATTGCAAAATTTTCAATGAGCGATTCATTTGCAGTTTGTCCGCCATTATTGGTTAACGTTACCAACACTTCAATACATGCAGGAAACTCTAGTTGGAGCTTTGGCGATGGTGCAAATGCAATACTTACAAATCCTGCACACATTTTTACTTATCCAGGAAACTATACAATAAAATTAGTTGTAAAAAATACTGGTGGTTGTGCCGATTCTACAACAAAACAAGTTGTAATTAAAGGGCCAACTGGCATTTTATCTTATCAACCAATTTTAGGTTGTAGCCCTGTATTGGTTGGCTTACAAGCAACAACACAAAATTCTGTAAAAAATACTTGGGATTTTAACGATGGTGTTGTAACACCAACAACTACTTCAAGTATTGCTCATACTTATACAATTGGTGGTAATTATATTCCTAAATTAATTGTTGAAGATGCAACTGGTTGTAAAGTGGCAATTAATGGTAAAGATTCAATTAAAGTTAAAACCATTCGTGCATTTGCAAAAGTACCAACTGCAGTAATTTGCGATTCTGCAAATATTCAGTTTTTAGATTCTACCATTACTAACGATGTTATAAAAGCCTATAAATGGAATTTTGGAAATGGATTTACGTCAATTCAAAAAAATCCAATTCAAATTTTTAAAACAATAGGTTTATTTAATATTCAATTAAAAGTAACTACAGTAGTTGGTTGTAGCGATAGCATTACTTATTTGAATAAAATAAAAGTAGTTAGCTCTCCAAAAGCAATCATTAAAGGCGATTCTGCTGTTTGCAAAAATGGTACAATTTTATTTTCTTCAGAAAGGATAAATGTAGATACATCGACTGTTACTTGGAATTGGAATTTTGGTAATGGCAACACGTCTACCTTACAAAATCCAATGGTACAAGCTTATAGCAATGCAGGTACTTTTAATTTAACACATCAAGTAAAAAATAGTAGTGGTTGTGTTACCACAACAGTTAAAAATATACTTGTACATCAATTGCCAAATGTTAATGCTGGTTTAGATACAACTATTTGTAGAAACACAAGTTATACTTTGAAAGCTACAGGAGCTAATTCTTATACTTGGTATGGCAATACAAGTACATTAAATTGTATCAATTGTCCTAGTCCAATTGCCAAGCCATTAACTACAATTACTTATGCTGTTGTAGGAAAAAATAGTTTTAATTGTGTAGCAACAGATTCTATCACTATTCGTGTTCAACAACCCTTAAAATTGAATGTACAAAGTGGTGATACATTGTGTTTGGGAGAAACTGCTGCAATTAAAGCAACTGGAACTGATCAATATACTTGGTATCCTTCTTTGTATGTTGACAATGCAAATAAAGGAGAAGTGAACATCCGTCCTGCAAAGGATACAACCATTACTTACAGAGTAATTGGAAAAGATAATTTTAATTGTTTTGCCGATACTGCATCAGTAAAAATTAAAACATTTCCTATTCCTAAAATGCAATTTGACCAGAACGAGTTCACTGTAAATGCTGGTTACAGTGTAAAGCTAAAAACTACAAGTTCAAAAGATATTACTAAATGGAAATGGACACCAAATCGTTTTATTGATAATGATAAATTGGCTGAACCAACCATGATAGCAAGAGAATCTATTACCTACACTTGTGTAGCATCGAATGAAGGAAATTGTGTAACAAGAGATGAGGTTAAAGTAATAGTAGTTTGCAACAATGGTAACATTTTTGTGCCGAATACATTTACTCCAAATGGCGATGGTAACAATGATCTTTTTTATCCTAGAGGTAAGGGAATTTATTCTATCAAAAACTTCAGAATATTCAATCGTTGGGGTGAATTGGTTTTTGAACGTTCTAACTTTCAAGCCAATGATGCAAATGCTGGTTGGGATGGAACTTTTAAAGGACAAAAACTTCCTACTGATGCTTATGTGTACAGTTTAGAAATCATGTGCGATAATAGTTCGTCAACTCCAACAAAAGGCAGTATTACTTTATTGAGGTAATAATAAATCTAATATATTTGGTACTTTAATTGCATTTATTCCCCCGGGTAATACAGCAATTCAATTGTTTTTCTTGTCTTACAAGGATTATTAATAAAAAGTGCTTCAAAAACCTAGATTTAGATATTGCGTAATAACGGTTGCATTCATTCTTGGAATGCTGCATAGTAAAGTAATGTCTCAACCAATTGCCAATTTTTCATCAAATGTAGTGAGTGGTTGTGCACCTTTAATTGTTTCTTTCCAAGATATAAGTACCAATAATCCAACTCAATGGCAATGGGATTTAGGCAATGGAGTTATCTCCACACAAAAAAATCCAATTGGTTCATATTTTAGCCCAGGCACATTTACTGTAAAGTTGAAAGTGCAAAATGCTCAAGGCCAAGATTCAATTGTAAAAACAGCATACATTGTTGTAAATGATGTGCCAACAGTAAACTTCAGCACATCTGTAGCAAGTGGATGTTTTCCTTTAAAAGTACAATTTATAGATGCAAGTGTAGCAAACTCTGGAACAAATACAGAATGGTTATGGGACTTTGGCGATGGGAATGTTTCTACTCAACAAAATCCTTTGCATACTTATGTTGTAGCAGGAAGTTTTACTATAACCTTACAAGTGAAAAATAGCAAAGGTTGTACAAAAATTATTAATAAGCCCAATCATATAGTTATAAGTGATGGTGTTAAGTCTTCATTTAATATTGTGCAAAATGCTAATTGTGGAGTTCCGTCAACTATTGCATTTAACAACACATCAATTGGTACAGGTGTTATTAATTATGTTTGGAATTTTGGAGATGGAGGCACGTCTACTGATGTAAATCCTTCTTATACTTATACAACAGCAGGTTCATACAATGTAAGTTTATTGGCTACAAATTCAAGTGGATGTAAAGATACTTTGTTAAAATTAAATGCTGTTGTAATTGGTGCAGTAAATGCCGACTTTACAAGTGTAGGAACTTGTATGAAAGATACAATAAGATTTTCTTCAGCTACAAGTTCAATGCCATCAAGTGTGCATTGGGATTTTGGTGACGGAAGTACATCCACTTTATTAAACCCTAACAAAATATTTGCGATAGCAGGGACTTATCAAGTAAAAATGGTAGCCAATTTTGGAGCTTGTTTAGATTCTGTTACAAAAGCAGTTACCATTCGTTCTAAACCAACAGTAAGTTTCAGTAACAATCCAAATGGTGCATGTAGTGCACCATTAAATGTTCAGTTTAGCAATATTACTACTGATGCAGTAAGTTATGTTTGGAAATTTGGTGATGGAGGAACATCAACGAATGATATACCAACTTATACCTATAACCAAAGTGGCGTTTTTGATGTTACATTAATTGCTACTAACAGTTTTGGTTGTATAGATTCTTTGAAAACCATTGGAGCTGTAAAAATAGCTTTGCCAAAAATATCCTCTGTTACAGGTACACCATTTCAAGGTTGTGCTCCATATTCATCAGTATTTACACCCAGTTTCATATCCCCAGAACCTGTTACACAAGTAGAATGGAATTTTGGTGACGGAAGTCCAATTACTATTGGAGCTACTCCTTCTCACACATATCTAAATACTGGAACTTATACAATAACTTTAATTGCAACAACAGCCTCTGGCTGTAAGGATACTTTAGAGTTACCCAATACCATAGTGTTAGATCCAAAGCCATCAGCCAATTTTTCTGCAACTCCACTAAGTGGTTGTGCAAGCGATGATTATATATTTACCGATGCATCGTCTAGTAATGTTACATCTTGGTATTGGAATTTTGGAGATGGCGGAACTTCAACCCAAAAAAATCCAACATACAATTATATAGATACAGGTTATTTTAAAATAACATTAATTGTATCTGTAAATAGTTGTAAAGACACATTAGAAATTGATAGATATATTTATATCAATCCGCCTGTTGCAAAATTTTTAAAAGAATTTGATTGTTTAATTCCATTACAAAGAACTTTTGTAGATAAATCGATTGCTCCATTAACACATGTCTGGGACTTTGGCGATGGTGCAACTTCTACAGATGCAAGTCCTGTACATATTTATGCAGCTCCAGGCATTTATCCTGTAAGTTTAACTGTAACCAATGGTGCATGTACACATACTGCAAAAGATACTTTAATTGTTGTGTCTTCCAATCCAAATTTTACTGTAAGTGGTGCTAGTTTTTGCAAATTTGCCGATGTAGTATTTACTGTAAATAACATCAATCCTGCACATATCGCAAATTATAGCTGGGATTTTGGCGATGGCAATACTCGTATTGGAAGTGGGCCTTCTATTACGTATCAATATACTTCATCTGGTAACTTTACACCCAAATTAACCATTACCGATGTTTTAGGTTGTACTCAAACAGTAACTCAAATAATTCCAATTATTGTGTATGGACCGAAAGCTGGTTTTTTAAATCCAGCTGGTATTTGTATTAATGGAAATATTCCGTTTACAGATACATCATCAACTGATGGTATTCACAACATTATACAATGGATATGGAGTTATGGCGATGGTGCAATAGATACTTTAATAACTGCACCTTTTAACCATACATATAATACTGCAGGGAGTTTTACAGTTAAGCTAACTTTAAAAGATGACTTTGGCTGTTACGATACGTTGGTTAAACCCAATGCAGTATTAATTACCAATCCCAAAGCAAATTTTATTACATTAGATACTCTTAAATGTGCCAACTCAAATGTTCAATTTACGAATCAATCTCAAGGTGTTGGATTGAATTATAAGTGGAACTTTGGGGATGGAGATTCATCTTCTGTAGAAAATAGCATTCATGCTTATGCAGTAACTGGGCAATACACCATTCAATTAAGTTTAAGCGATATTTTTGGCTGTACCGATACTTTGGTGAAACCTTTTTATGTAAGAATTGCCAACTCTGCTGCAAAATTTGATTTTGTTCAAGGCGATAGTATTGGCTTGTGTTATCCTTTTTTTGTTGTAGTGTCCAACACATCCATCAATACAGAAAGCATTAGCTGGAGTTTTGGTGATGGAGGATTTTCTAATAACAATTCACCATCTCATTTTTACAATCAACCAGGCTCTTATTCATTGGTACTAAAAGCATTTGGTTTTGGAAATTGTGTAGATAGTGTAAAAACAAATGTAGTAGTTCGTGGGCCTACTGGAACTTTTACTTATGTTCCCCAAAAATTTTGTAGCCCAGCCGTAGTTACTTTTAAAGCAAATACTTTAAATAATGCAACTTTCTTTTGGGATTTTAGTGATGGTGTAACACAAGCTACAAGCGATTCTATAGTTACACATCCATATTTAGCATCAGGGTTATTTAGGCCTAAAATGATTTTGATAGATGCCGCTGGTTGCCAAGTGCCAATTACTGGAGCCGATACAATTAAAGTAATTGATATTGTAACTAAAATTAAAGTTCCACAAACCGAGTTTTGCGATTCTGTTCGATTGAACTTTTTAGATTCTACCGTTGTAACCAATGATTTGGCTAATTCTTATGTTTGGAATTTTGGCAATGGAGTTACGTCAACTCAACACAATCCTCAAGCTTTTTATTCTCAGCCAGGCAATTATACTGTAAGCTTAAAAGTAACCAGTGCTTTTGGTTGTGTTGGTACCGATACTTTAGACATTCCTATTAATGTAGTGCAAACTCCTTTAATAAAAATTACTGGCGATTCGGTTGGATGTGTAAACAAATTACTTTCTTACAATGGTGTGGTAACAAAAAGTGATAGTTCAGCGATTAATTGGGATTGGAAATTTGGCAATGGAGTTACGTCATCTACCCAAAATCCATCTCAACAATTTTATGGTAGTGCTGGCAATTATATAGTTACTGCAATAGCAAACAATGCAAGTGGTTGTGCCGATACGGTAAGAAAAAATATTATCATACACCCTACACCAAATACAAATGCAGGGGTTGATACTTTTGTTTGTAGAGGAAATTCTGTTAAATTAATTCCAACTGGTGCCAATACATATATTTGGAAAACAGATCCTACTTTAAGTTGTACCAATTGTACCAATCCAATTGCAAAACCAGATAGTTTAAATTTATATACAGTTATTGGTACCAATAGTTTTGGTTGTTCTTTTGCCGATTCTATGTATGTTAATGTTGTACAGCCTTTTCAAATTAGTGTATCGTCAAAAGATACTTTATGTGTTGGAGAATCAAAACAATTGCAAGTAATTGGAGGCAATCAATATCAATGGTCTCCAAATACCAATATCAATCAAACAAATATTGCAAATCCAATAGTTAATCCAACTACAACTACAATTTATACAGTAATTGCAAACGATAGCAAAAACTGCTTTAAAGATACTGGCACTATAGAAATTAAAGTATTCCCTATTCCTCAAATTAGTTTTCCAAATAACACGATTAAATCCAATGTTGGTAATTCTGTACCATTAACAAACACAAGTAGTAACGACGTTACAAGTTGGAAATGGTTGCCAAGCACTTGGTTAAGTTGCAACACTTGTTCAACACCATTGGCTTTAATATCAGACAATATAAAATACATTGTTGAAGTGTCTAACCTAGGAGGTTGTACTGCTAGAAGTGAAGTAAATATTGAAACATTGTGCAATGGGTATAATGTATTTATTCCAAATACATTTTCTCCGAATGGCGATGGAATGAATGATGTTTTCTTTCCACGAGGAAAAGGATTGTTTACAGTTAGAAATATGAAAATATTTAATCGCTGGGGCGATATCGTATTTAATAAATCTGAATTTACGGCCAACAATTCAACCAATGGTTGGGATGGAACTTTTAAAGGAAAATTGCTAACGCCAGATGTATATGTTTATATTATAGAAGTAGTTTGCGATAACAATCAAATCATTCCATTGAAAGGAAATATTATGTTGGTAAGATAGTGAATGAAAAAAAATTAAAATTCATCATTAAATGGTACAATAATGAATAAAACAATACGTTTAAAGAATTATCCAATATCTCGTACCATGAGAAACCATGTTAATATACTGGTATTTGTACTATTGAGCTTATACTCAATAAAACCAACTACTTCACATGCACAAGACGTGCATTTTTCTCAATTTTTTGAAGCTCCGTTATTAAGAAATCCTGCATTGGCTGGTTTATTTAAAGGCGATATTCGTATACAAGGAATTTACAGAAATCAATGGGCATCTGTAACTACACCATTTGTTACAAGTGCAGTTAGTGTAGAGTATAAAAAGCCAATTGGAAGTTCCGATGATTTTATTACTTATTCTGCACAAGTGTTGTATGATAAAGCAGGAGCTGCAGCTTTAACAACTACCAATATAATGCCTGCATTAAACTACCATAAATCATTAAATGGAGAAAAAAATAAATACTTATCATTAGGAATTATGGGTGGCTTGGTTCAAAGAAGATTTGATAGAAGCAAAATAACTACCAACAACAATTATGATGGCAATGGATACAATCCATCTTTGGGCGATGGAGAATCTTTTACCAATTCAAACTTTACTTATTTAGATGGAAGCATAGGCTTAAGTTACAATTCAACCATTGCAGAAAAGGCAGAAGACAATTATTTTATTGGTGTTGCTTATCATCACTTCAATAAACCCAAAAACTCTTTTTACAACAATCCAGATGTTGAATTGCAATCTAAAATTGTAGTTTCTGCAGGAGTAAAGTTTACCTTAAATGAAACATCTTATTTTACCATACATGCCGATTATTCTCAACAAGGAATTTACAATCAACTAATTGGTGGTGCAATTTATTCGTATAAAATTGGAGAAGATATTGAAGACCCAAAATACACCTTGCATTTAGGTGGATTTATGAGAGCTAAAGATGCTTTTATACCAATTATAAAATTAGATTATCAACCATTTTCGTTTTCATTTAGTTACGATGCCAATGTATCTCAACTAAAAACTGCAAGTCAAGGAAGAGGTGGCATGGAACTTTCAGTTTCATTTATTGGCTTTTTTGATAAAGACAATAGCTCTCGTTATGTTCCACTTTGCCCAAAATTTTAAAATTATTTATAACTCGGTTTTTTAGGTTAATAATGGGGTTCCCTTTGCTCAAACTCGGGAATCCCATTTTTTATTTTATACACAACAATTTCTCTGTTGCTGTGTTTTATTCATTCTTTAGTGGGAATAAATAAATTTTCACTTCATTTCAGTAACAATCGCATTAATTTGCAAAATCTAAAAATAAAAGTTATGAGTTTACAAATCGGACAACAAGCCCCA
>JAGOUF010000072.1 GCA_018061385.1 Chitinophagaceae bacterium
TATTAGCAACTATGGTTGGGTAATTCTATTACTTACATTATTTATTCGTTTGGTAACTGCACCTTTAACATATAGCAGTTATTTGAGTGGGGCAAAAATGAAAGTACTTCGTCCAGAGTTAGACGATTTAAAAAAGAAGCTTGGTGCCGATCAGCAAGGATTTGCAATGGAGCAAATGAAACTGTTTAGAGAAGCAGGCGTAAATCCTTTAGGCGGTTGTATTCCTGCATTGTTACAAATTCCAATTTTCTTTGCATTGTACAGTTTCTTTAATAGCAATATTGCATTACGTGGTCAAGCGTTTTTATGGAGCCACGATTTGTCATCTTATGATACAATTTTTACATGGAAAACAGAAATTTGGGCAATCGGAAATCACGTTAGTTTGTTTACAATTACGGCTGTATTAACCAGTTTCTTAATTTCAATTTATAATATGAGTATGACGCCAACGCAAGACAATCCTGCATTGAAGTATATGCCATATATTTTCCCTTTTATATTGTTTTTTGTATTCAACAAATTGCCATCTGCATTAACATGGTATTATACCGTTTCTAACCTTATTACATTGGGGTTACAATTTGTAATTCAAAACTATATCATTGATCACAGTAAAATTTTAGCCAAGATTGATGAGAAACGAAAAGCTCCTAAAAAAACAAGCAAATGGCAAGAAAAATATTCTCAAATGATGGAAAGCCAAAAGAAATTGCAAGACATGAAAAATAAAAATAAAAAATAAGTCAAATAAAAAAGTTCAGCAATATTGCTGAACTTTTTTATTTACATTGGCACGAAATTGTATTACTACAATTGATAAATAGGGAATAATGAAAAATAAGTTAATCGTATTAATTGGTGTATTAATAATTGCACCAAATTTATTTGCACAAACAGTTCGTGTTTTAGCAGAATGTACAGTAACCTATACAGTTAGTTTTGATGAAGCAACAACCGATAAAAACACAGCATTGTTGTTAAGTGCAACATCTAAAACTGTGTACATAAAAGGCAACAATAGTAAAGTAGAATTGGCAAGCCCATCTTTTACGCAATCTGTAATTTACGATAAAGCAACAGGCAATGCAGTAATATTAAGAGAAATTGGCAACAATAAATTTATGACCAAGTTAGACAATGCCAAATGGGTGGCTCAAAACGCCAAGTTTCAAAATGCAGTTTTTACACCAACAAGTGAAACTAAAATTATTTTAGGGTATGCTTGTAAAAAAGGAGCTCTACAATTGACTGATGGCAATACATTTACCTTGTATTATGCAACAAACATTGCTCCATCTGTAAAAGAGTTTGAGTATCAATTTAAAGATGTTCCAGGCTTTGTTTTAGAATATGAGTCTCAAGAACAAGAAGGAAAAAAAGTAAGATACGTAGCCAACAAAATAAATCTAAGCCCAGTACTATCAACTAAGTTTGATATACCAGTAAGTGGTTATAGAATTTTAAACTAGAAGTTTGAAGGAGAAGGCGTTTTAAACTTAGGAACCTTAATTTTTGCCTTGTAAGGATAAATGAAAGTAGTATTACCACTTTGCATTTGTAAATGATTAATAGAATTCCCTGTAGACATGCTACCAGCAGGAGTAACATCATTAGCCAACAATTTAGAATTGTATCTAATTGAACTCAACGATAAACCTTTATTGGTAAAACTACTTAAGTTTTTAAGTGTGTATTTACTTTCAGTTTGCTTATTGTTCTTTTTTCCAGTAGTGGTAAATGCAGCAAAAACAAATTGAGCCGCAAATACTAGCAGTATTGCAAATGCTATTTTTTGTATGTGTTTTACTTGCTTCATTTTTACAAAAGTAACTATTTGATGATGATTTAACAATTTTTTGTACGAATGGTTGAAATATAGCTGAATAAATGTTTTTTATAAACATTTTGTTTAAATAATTCTCTATATTGAACTAAAATAAACAAAATAATTTTAATATTTACATACTGTCTTATTAACAAGACGTTAATAAAAACAAAAAGTTACATGTTGATATGAAATTATTTTAATCTTACATTAGATAAACCAATGTACGATGAGAGAACAAAATCCCTTTCACGAAGACAGAGAAGAACTTAAAGAAATTTTAAGGCACTATCACAATCTTAAAAATGGTAGGCAACATCCATTTATAGAAGAAGACGATTTTGAACGAATTATCGATTATTTTGATGATCACGATAGTATAACTGAAGCATTAGAAGCTACCGAAATTGGAATGGAACAATTTCCTTCATCGGCTCCATTAATGATAAAAAAAGCCGATTTATTGATTGCCACAAGAAAGTATCATGAAGCTATAGCATTATTAGATTTGGCTGCCATTTACGATAGTTTAGAGATTAATTTATACATCCTAAGAACAGATGCTTTATTGGCATTGGATAGGCAACACGAAGCCATTGAAATTTTACAAGAAGCTTTAGAAATTTTTACTGGTGATGAAAGAATAGAATTGCTATTTGAAATGGCCGATGTGTACGATGATTATGAAGAGTTTGATAAAGTATTTGATTGCTTAAAATTGGTTTTAGAAGATGAACCAAATAACGAAGAAGCATTGTATAAAATTTGCTTTTGGACAGATTTTACTGGGCGAAATGAAGAAAGTATAAAACTACATCAAAAAATTATTGATGATTTTCCATACAACGAAATTGCTTGGTTTAATTTAGCTGCTGCTTTTCAGGGGTTGAAGTTGTACGAAAAAGCAATTGATGCTTATCAATATGCCATTGCAATAGATGAAAAATTTGATTATGCTTATCGCAACATGGGCGATGCTTATTTACGTTTAAGAAAGTATAAAGATGCTATTGAAGTTTTAGAAAAAGTATTGGAACTCTCCAGACCAGAAGATGTTATTTACGAAGCCATTGGTCATTGTTATCATAAAATGGATAATTGTGCACAAGCAAGGTTTAACTATAAAAAAGCAGTGCATTTAAATCCAGAAGATAGCAAGCTACATTTTAAAATTGCCCAAACTTATATTATAGAAAATCAATGGCAAATGGCTATAAAGCAACTAGAAATGGCCATGCGAATTCATAGAAATATACCAGAATATAATTTAGCAATGGGGCAATGTAAAATGCAGTTACAACAATATAAAGAAGCTGTAATTTATTTTGGAAATGTAGTACGCCAAAAGCCTAAAAATAATGCAGGTTGGGAAGCTTTAATAAAGTGTTTGTTTAGTGGCGAATATTATGAAGAAGCCTTAGAACAATGTATTGCAGCATCTAAAGCAACAGATGGTAAACCTATTTTTGTATTTTATTTTAGTGCTGCATTGTTTTATTTGGGCAAAAATAAAGAAGCATTGTTGCAGTTAGAAAAAGCCATGGAACTTGCCCCTAAATTATTGAAAAAATTCATAGATCTACATCCTGCAATTTTGCAAAACTCATCAGTTGTAGATATTATAGCAAGACACAAAAAAGGTAAGAAATTTAATTAGCTTTTAAATAGCTTCAATACTTACACCAACAGAATTGCCACCATTGCCTTATTTTTGCAAATCTAAAAAAATGAGCAATGAATTTTAACTTAACGCAAATACCTACACGTACTCCCAAGCCTCGTAACAATGGATTAACAATGGTTATGGATAAAGGCTTAAGTGTTAGCGAAGCAAAGAATTTTTTAGAAGTTGCAGGTCCACATGTAGATATTGTAAAACTTGGTTTTGGCACAGCTCACGTTACACCTAGATTAAGAGAAAAAATTGAAGTGTACAAAGAAGCAGGTATGAATGTTTACTTTGGTGGAACTTTGTTTGAAGCTTTTTTAATTAGAAATCAATTCGAAGACTATTTAGCAGTGTGTAAAGATTATGAAATTGATTACATGGAAGTAAGTGATGGTTCAATCACCATTCCGCATGCTGAGAAGTGCGGTTACATTGAAAAAATGACTAAATATGGTACCATTTTAAGTGAAGTAGGTAGTAAAGATGCTGCACATATTATGCCTCCCTATAAATGGATTGAATTGATGAGAGCTGAATTAGAAGCTGGAAGTACTTATGTAATTGCAGAAGCTAGAGAAGCAGGCAATGTTGGCATTTACAGAGGAACTGGTGAAGTAAGAGAAGGTTTAGTACAAGAAATTTTAACCCAAATTCCTGCCGAAAAAATTATTTGGGAAGCTCCTCAAAAAGCCCAACAATTGTATTTCTTAGAATTAATTGGTTGTAACGTAAATCTTGGAAATATTGCACCCAATGAAGTAATTCCTTTAGAAGCCATGCGTATTGGTTTACGTGGCGATACATTTAGACTGTACCTTGATACAGATAAAGCTATTTACTAATGAAATTATATGGTTTAATAGGTTTTCCTTTAACACACTCTTTTTCAAAGAAATATTTTGACAATAAATTTGAAAAAGAACAAATAACCAATTGCAGTTTCAACAATTTTGAAATTGCTGAAATAGAAAGTTTAACCAATTTAATACAGCAAAACCCTGCATTGCAGGGTTTTGCTATTACAATACCACACAAGCAAAAAATTTTACCTTTTTTACATTACCGTTCACATGACGTAAGTCAAATGTTGGCTTGCAATTGTGTAAAAATTAAAGAAGGAAAATTGTACGGATACAATACAGATATTATTGGGTTTGAGAAATCGTTTGGTGAGTTATTGAAACCAAATCACACAAAAGCATTGGTTTTAGGAACAGGTGGTGCTGCACAAGCTGTAATATTCACCTTAAATAAATTAGGTATTGAGTATTTAAGTGTATCGAGAAGAGAGCAAAAAAATGCTATTACTTATGCAGCAATTACAGAGGAGTTGATGAATGAGTACACTGCAATAATTAATTCAACCCCATTGGGTACTTTCCCAAAAGTTCATGATTGTCCTGCAATTGCCTATGAGTATTTAACGCCAGAACATTATTTGTTTGATTTGGTGTACAACCCTTCAGAAACAAAATTTTTAAGCAAAGGAAAAGCAATGGGTTGCACTATAAAAAATGGGTATGATATGCTTACAATTCAAGCAGAGGAAAACTGGAAAATTTGGCAATTGGAAGATGCAGAATAATTTGGATTAAACTATAAATAAGACTACCGAAGTTTATAGCTTCGGCAGTCTTATTCATACTCAAAAATAATTTCAATCCATTAATTTCAAATGAGTAGCTGCGTTAAATTCTTACTTTAATTACCAACTTTCTTATAGCTTGATCATCTACATTAATCATTGGGCTATGCACATCTTCTGGGTAAAAAATAACGAACTGATTATTGGTTAAACCAAAGTACATATCTGGTGCATCGGCATAAAAGCTTACATCTTTTTCTGGGTTGTATTCTCCTTTTGGGTGAATGCAAGTACCACGAGATTTCCAACCAATGGTTTCTTTACCACGAATACAAATTTGTATGTCGATATTTTTATTATGGCATTCAAATTTAGCATCACTTTCGGCTGCTGTAACACCATTTTTATCGCTAAAAATCGCTTTTAAGCCATCGGCAATATCGTACTTTCCAATTTCAATATTGTTTAAATCTGTGCTTTTTATATAAGCAATTGCTTGTGCAAATAATGGATGCAAGCTTGCGTATTTTTCTATATTGTCTAAATGATCTAGTATCATATTTGAATGGTTTAATAGTTTATTATTTAATTGGTTTATTTGTGGGTTGCTGAAATGAGTTATGAACCTTGAATGGTGCGACGCCAGTAAAGCTAAATATTTGTTCTGCTGCTGGTAACACAAAGAAAAAAATCCGCCATACTAAAATTAGCAGACGGATTTTTAACTCTTAATTATTAATTTATTAATTCTTAATTAACGTTGAACACGTCCACTTCCGTCGCCTTTAACCAATTCTTTTACTTCGTTTAAAGTAGCATGGTTTAAATCGCCTGGAATAGTGTGTTTTAAAGCAGATGCAGCAACACCAAATTCAGCAGCATCGGCCATTGGCATACCTGTTACTAAACCATAAATTAAGCCACTAGCAAAACTATCGCCACTACCAACTCTATCTACAATACGAACATTGTATTCTTTAGTGTGGTAAAAATCTGTTCCATTGTACACCAATGCACTCCACCCATTATCGCTAGCACTGTGACTTTCTCTTAAAGATGAAGCAATAAATTTGAAACCAAACTTAGCTTTCATTTGTCCGAAAATATCTTTAAAACCGTCAAGGTTTAATTCGCCTTTAGTAACATCTGTATCAGCAGCTTTAAAACCTAAACAAAGGTCAGCGTCTTCTTCGTTACCAATACAAACATCTACAAAATGACAAAGCTCAGTCATTACTTCACGAGCCTTTTCTTTTGTCCATAATTTTTTACGGAAATTCAAATCAATACTTGTTGTAATACCTTTTGCTTTAGCAGCTTTTAAAGCAGCCAATGTAAGAGCAGCAGCTTTATCACTTAATGCAGGAGTGATACCAGTTGTATGAAACCAATCGGCACCATCAAAAATTTTATCCCAATCAAATTCACTTGCATCTACATCAGAAATAGATGCATTTGCACGATCGTAGACAACTTGAGATGCTCTCATAGATGCACCAGTTTCTAAAAAATAAATTCCTAAACGATCGCCACCACGAGCCACAAACTGAGTATCTACACCATAACGACGTAAGTGGTTAATGGCACTTTGACCAATTGGGTTGTTAGGAACTTTTGAAACAAATGTTCCATTTAAACCATAGTTACAAAGTGCTGCTGAAACGTTTGCTTCTCCACCGCCATAGGTAATGTCGAAACTGTCTGCTTGTACAAAACGTTTAAAATCTGGCGTTGATAAACGCAACATAATCTCTCCAAGAGTTACTACTTTTTTAGACATTGTTAAATGCTTTAGAATTAAATAAATAGAAATTGTGGCAATAGTTAAGCAGGCAAGGCTGCAAAAATACATGTAAAATAGAATCGACCAACAGTTAAAAAAAAAATCAATGAAAACGATTGCGGAATGTGATATAGTTTGATAGCCTATCAACGCTTATAAACCTTGACAGCATTTTTTTAAAATACGTATTTCTTGGTATAGGTATTGGTTGAATTAAGCCTTACTTAGCAAATAAATAATGAATGAAAATTATATGAAAAAAATAGTTGCTTCTTTATTGGTTCTACTAACGTTACAATCAAGTATATATTCCCAAAATGCAATACCCATTTATTTTTCTAAGTTAGGTGCTTATGTATTTGCTGATATAGTTACCAAACAACCCATACAACCAGTTATACAGTTTGATAAAGCTGTGTATTTGGGTTTTGGTTTTTGGGCTGTAGACAATGGTTCAAGCACTTTAGATAATCGACAAGCATTTTTTAATTATAAAGGAAAACAATTGACAGATTTTAAGTACTCCTCCATTTATAGTATGTACGAAAAATCACCAATATTAAAGTTTGAAGAAGATAAAAAATTTGGGTTAATCGACAGCTTTGGTAAAGAACTGTTTGCAGCAAAATATCAATTTATAGACATAAACCCAAAAGAAGGAATACATAAAGTAAAAATGAACAATAATGATGGTTTTGTAAATAATGCAGGAAAGGAAATCATAAATTGTAAGTACATTAAAGTAACTGATTTTTCAGATGGATTGGCTTTGGTAGATGAAACTAAAGAAGGAGAAGAATTTAAATCGGTTTATTTTATTGACAAAACAGGAAAAATTGCTTTAAAACCTTCAATTAATAATATTGAAAATATTGGAAACTTTAGTGAAGGTTTAGCAGCAATTGATTGTTATTGGAAAACAAACAACTACGGTCTTTATGGATTTATTGATAAGAAGGGAAATATGGTAATTGAACCTCGATTTACTAGCATTTTTCCAACCGAAAACGCATTCAAAAATGGATATACCCAATATGGTTCATATGACTATGACAAAGTATCACAAAAACATAAATCTGTGAATGGTATTATTAATAAAAAAGGAGAAATAGTTATTGAAGCAAAATATTCATATATAAATTTTATAGGCAATGATATGTTTCGTGTTAAAAAAGATAGTTTATATGGTGTAATTTCTAGCTCAGGTAAAATTATTGTTCCGTTAAAATACAAAGAAGTTTGGCTATACTCTTACGATAAAAAACAATTTATTGTACATGATAATAACCAACATTTTATTGTTGATTCTTTAAACAATACAATAAAGACTTTTAAAAAGCAATACGACCGATTAACTAGAGTAGCTGAAGGTGTGGGTATTTACAGAGTTAAGCAAGGTAAAAATGAAATGTTTATAATGAGCAGGAGGGAGGGATTGTTGAAATTGAAAGCCAACCATTTAGAAATGAAAATACGTTTAATAATGAATTTAA
>JAGOUF010000073.1 GCA_018061385.1 Chitinophagaceae bacterium
CTACAAATTAGAACCGACAACTTAGCATTAAAACAAACTTTTTATACTGCATTGTATCATACCTTTTTAGCACCCAATAGATTTAGTGATAGATATGGAAATTACAAAGATACCAACGGTAAAGTGAAACATGGAAAATCTGTGTATAGTGTTCACTCTTTATGGGATACTTTTCGTGCAGCCAATCCATTGTTAACACTTACACAAACAGAACTTGTTCCAGCATTTATTAATTCATATTTAATATTTTATGATCAACATGGATTGTTACCAGTTTGGGATTTACAATTTAATGAAACCAATTGTATGACTGGTTATCATGCAATTCCTGTAATTACCGATGCAATTTTAAAAGGCATTACAGGCTTCGATTACAACAAAGCATTTGAGGCAATGAAAGCAAGTGCCAATCAAAATATTCGTGCAAGTAATTTATACAGAGACTATAAGTTTGTGCCTCAAGATAAAGCTGGCAGCAGTGTTACGATAACATTAGAATATGCTTTTGATGATTGGTGCATTGCACAAGTTGCCAAAAGATTAGGACACTCTAGCGAATATAAAGAATACATGAAACGTGGGTTATATTGGCGAAATGTATTTGATAAAAAAACGGGCTTTGCAAGACCTAAAAATAGTGATGGAAAATGGGTTACTCCATTTGATCCATTGGTGGCAGAACACGATGCAGATAAAGCTGCTTACACAGAAGGTAATGCTTGGCAGCATAGTTGGTTTGTGCCACACGATGTATATGGATTAATGAATTACATGGGAGGTTCCAACAGATTTGTTGCAAAATTAGATGCTTTATTTGCTGCTGATACTGTTATAAAAGGTACTCATATTCCTCCAGATATTTCTGGTTTAATTGGTCAATATGCACATGGAAACGAGCCAAGTCATCACATTGCATACTTGTATAATTATGCTGGTTTCCCAGAAAAAACTACTGATAAAGTAAGAGAAATTTGTACCACTTTATACAACAATACACCAGATGGATTGAGTGGTAATGAAGATTGTGGGCAAATGAGTGCTTGGTATGTATTCAGTGCTTTAGGATTTTATCCTGTAAATCCTGCAAGTGGAGAATATATAATGAGTGTGCCTTTGGTACAAGAAAGTGCATTGCAATTACCCGATGGAAAATTGTTTAGAATCATTACGAAAGAAGGAAGTGCAAAAAATAAATACATCAAGCAAGTATTGTTAAACGGAGAACCATACACAAAATCTTTTATAAGACATGCTGATATTTTAAGAGGTGGAATGTTAGAAATAATTTTAGCAGCCGAACCTGGTAAAAACTTTGGGAAAGCCATTGATGATTTACCCGGTAGAGGCATCAAATAAATTTACAATTATGGAAGAACAAGTTTTTACATACAATCAATTGTTTCAATTTACAAAAAGTGTTTTTATAAAAATGGGTTGTAGCGAAGTTGACGCAAGTGTTGCAACAACAGTTTTATTAACTGCCGATGTTAGAGGAATTGATAGCCATGGTGTAGCAAGATTAAGTGGTTATGTACGTTTATGGCAAGCCAAAAGAATTAATGCCAAACCAACCATAACAATAGAACATGAGACTCCGTCAACTGCAACTGTAAATGGAGATGCAGGCTTGGGTTTAGTTGTTGCACCACATGCTATGCAAATAGCTATTGATAAAGCCAAGCAAGTTGGAACAGGTTGGGTGAGTGTTCAAAATAGCAATCATTTTGGGATAGCAGGTTTTCATGCAATGATGGCTTTAGAACATGATATGATTGGTATAGCAATGACCAATGCCAGTGCTTTAGTTGCACCAACTTTTTCAATTGAAAAAATGTTGGGCACCAATCCAATTGCTGTTGCAATTCCTGCTAAAAATGAACCAGCTTTTGTTGCAGATTTTGCTACAACAACTGCTGCCAATGGAAAGTTAGAAATTTTGCAACGTAAAAATGAAGCCACCCCATTGGGTTGGGTACAAGATGAAAATGGCAAAGAAAGTACCAATGCCCATGCTTTAAAAACAGGAGGAGCATTGTTGCCTTTGGGTAGCGATAGAGAACATGGCAGCCACAAAGGCTATGCTTTAGGCAGTATTGTAGATATTTTTTCTGCTGTATTAAGTGGTGCAAGTTATGGTCCTTGGGCTCCGCCTTTTCCTGCATATATTGCTATGCCAGAAAATATGCCAGGTAAAGGATTGGGTCATTTTTTTGGAGCAATGAGGGTAGATGCATTTAGAAAAGCAGATGACTTTAAAACACATATGGACAATTGGATTCAACGTTTTCGCAATGCAAAACCAGCACCCAATTGTAGAAAGGTTTTAATACCTGGAGATCCTGAAAGAGAAATGGCAAAAGAACGAATGGTTAATGGCATTCCTTTATTAAACTCTGTAGTGGATGAATTGGAAAAAACAGGAGCCATATTTAATGTTTCGCTTCAATAATTAAGATTGTTCAACACCAAATTCAACATCATCGCTATCTAGTAATTCACGTTCGATTTCTTCCATTTGAACAATGTCCCAAGCTTCACTTTCTGTAGGTGTAACGTTCATCATTTCTAACAATTCAAGTTTGTCGAAAATGGTTTCAACCACATCATTTAAATTACAAACTACAAAACTTGCATGTTGCTCATAAAAGTTTTGTTGAAGCTTCACAATTGTATTTGCCCCTGTTTCGTCAACATCATTTACCCATTGTAAATTGAGTACAATATTTTTTACCTCTTTCGATAAAAAAGGAATGCACTGCTCTGTAAGGCTTTCAGCCATATTGGCATAAATTGTAGGTTCATTAACAGTAATCGTCGTAAACTTTTCTTTGGTATCAACTTTGAAATTCATAATTTGTACTCATTAACAGATGTGAATAAATGCACTATAAGTTCACTCAAAAATATTCGTTATCATTGTATAAATCCAAACCAAATATGGATAATAATTTTTCAGCACAAGTTAAAGAAATAATTTCCTTCAGCAGGGAAGAGGCTTTAAGGCTAGGAAATGACTTTATTGGTACAGAGCATTTACTATTAGGTTTAATAAGAGATGGTGAGAATATTGCCATTAAAGTATTAAAACAATTGAATGTAGACTTGTACGAATTACGTAAAGAAATTGAATTAGCTGTTAAAGACAAAACTGGCAAAAACATAGCCAACATCAATAGTTTACCACTTACTAAACAAGCTGAAAAAGTAATTCGTGTAACAGTTTTAGAAGCCAAAGCATTAAAAAGCCCATTGGTAGAAACTGAACATTTATTACTAAGTATTCTTAAAAACAAAGAAAATATTGCTACACAAATTCTCAATCAGTTTGATGTAGATTATGATGTTTTTAGGAATGAATTGGGCATTGTAGGTATTCCTTCTGCCAATCCACCAAAATCAGAATTTACCGATAATGATGATGATGATTTTGATGAAGAAAAAAAAGGTGGCTTTCAACAACAAAGAGGTTCTTCAGGTACAGCAAAACAAGGCTCTGTAGCAAAAAGTAAAACACCTGTATTAGATAATTTTGGTAGAGATATTACCAAATTAGCTGAGTCTGGTTCGTTAGATCCTATTGTAGGTAGAGAAAATGAAATTGAGAGAGTTTCTCAAATTTTATCTCGTAGGAAAAAGAACAATCCAATTTTAATTGGAGAGCCAGGTGTGGGTAAAACTGCTATTGTGGAAGGCTTAGCATTACGTATTGTTGAACGTAAAGTGAGTAGAGTATTGTTCGATAAAAGAGTAATTTCATTAGACTTAGCAGCGTTGGTTGCTGGCACAAAATATCGTGGTCAGTTTGAAGAACGTATGAAAGCTATTATGAATGAGCTGGAAAAAAACAGAGATGTTATTTTGTTTATTGATGAAATTCATACCATTGTTGGGGCAGGTGGAGCAAGTGGTAGCTTAGATGCTAGCAATATATTTAAACCTGCTTTGGCAAGAGGAGAACTGCAATGTATTGGTGCAAGCACATTGGATGAATATAGAATGTATATTGAAAAAGATGGAGCATTAGATCGTCGTTTTCAAAAAGTAATTATTGAACCTCCTAGTGTTGAAGAAACAATTCAAATTTTAACCAACATTAAAAGTAAGTACGAAGATTATCATAATGTTATTTACGATGACGAAGCAATTAATGCTTGTGTTAAATTGAGTGATAGGTACATGACGGATAGGCTATTACCTGATAAAGCAATTGATGTTTTAGATGAAGTTGGTGCAAGAGTTCACTTGAAAAATATTAATGTACCTACTGAAATTGTTGAATTAGAAAAGCAAATTGATGAAATAAAAAACGAGAAGAATAAGGTTGTAAAAAGCCAACGTTTTGAAGAAGCTGCTTCTTTACGTGATAAAGAAAAACGTTTAGGCGAAGAATTAGAAAAAGCAAAAGGAGATTGGGAAGAAGAAAGTAAAAACAAACGTTATCCTATTAACGAAGAACATATTGCCGAAGTAGTAAGTATGATGACTGGCATTCCTGTTAAAAGAATGGTTCAAGCAGAAACTGAGAAGCTTCGTAAGATGGGTGATGACATGAAAGAAATGGTAATTGGTCAAGATGAAGCCATTGGAAAAGTAGTAAAAGCCATTCAACGAAATAGAGTTGGATTGAAAGATCCTAAGAAACCAATTGGTTCATTTATTTTCTTAGGTCCAACGGGTGTAGGTAAAACAGAATTGGCTAGAAGCCTTGCTAAATATATGTTTGACAGTGAAGATTCTTTAATTAGAGTTGACATGAGTGAGTACATGGAGAAGTTTACTGTTAGTCGTTTAATTGGTGCCCCTCCAGGCTATGTTGGTTATGAGGAAGGTGGTCAATTAACAGAAAAAGTTAGGCGTAAACCATATTGTGTAATTCTGTTAGATGAAATTGAAAAAGCTCATCCAGACATTTACAATATTTTATTGCAAGTATTGGATGATGGTCAGTTAACCGATGGTGCAGGACGAAAAATTAATTTTAAGAATACACTTATCATAATGACTTCTAATATTGGTGTACGCCAATTAAAAGAGTTTGGCGATGGTGTAGGTTTTGCCACAGCAGCTAGAATGCAAAATCAAGAAGAAAATAACAAAGCTGTAATTGAAAAAGCTTTAAAGAAAACCTTCTCTCCAGAGTTCTTAAATAGAATTGATGATGTAGTTATTTTCAACTCATTGAGCAAGGAAAATATCTTTAGTATTATTGATATTTTAATGAATGGAGTTATGAAACGCTTGGTGAGTTTAGGTTTTAACCTAGAGCTAAGTAACGAAGCCAAAGATTTTATTGCAGAAAAAGGCTACGATGTACAATATGGTGCAAGACCATTGCACAGAGCTATACAGAAATATTTAGAAGATCCTTTAGCGGAAGAAATTTTAAATATGAACGTAAAAAATGGCGATACTTTAATTGCATCTTTAGACAAAGAAAATGGAAAAATTATTTTTGAATTAAAAAAGAAAGAAGAAAAAGAATCGGTTGAATAATTTGTTTTCTTTCAATACATAAAAAAAGTTCTGTAGTAGTACAGAACTTTTTTTATGTGCGATTATTTACTATGTTATTTATTTCTTTTTTCTTTTATTTTTTTTGCTCCATAACCAACACCTACAGCAATTAGTAAACTTAAGCCACCGTCAATAGGCACATCATTTACGTCATCATCAAACACAGGTTGAGCATGCACTATACTTGGTACAATTAATATAAATGAACCCGTTGGTGGAGTTAATTTATAGATTGAAACAGCAAAAGATGTAGTGCATTTCTCTTAGTTAGTGACTAAACTTTCTGAAATAAGATGCACAACATCAAAACAAATTTCGACAAAATACTTGAGGTAATAAAAGAAATAATCGGCAATCAAACAGATTCCAATGGCAATTATTTACGACGAGGCCCACGACCAAGATTTTCTGATTCAGAAGTAATTGCCCTAAGTTTAACCTCAGAATGTTTAGGAATAGATAGTGAAAATTATTTATTCTCGAAACTAACTACTGAGTATCTCAATGACTTTAAGTCTAAAATATTGGCAAAGGTTATAGGATTTACAACTTTGCAGTTTTTAAATAAATTTATAAACAACAAACCTGTGGAAAGAGTTCAACACACTTTAGCAAATTAACTCCGCCAAAGGGTTATATAAGAGTAATTATTATTAATACACTTCAATGATAATGGTTTTATTTTTTTCTCCAGGGTTTGCTACTTCTACCATGTAACGTTTTACAACATTATTTCCTAACGAATCAGTGGGTTTGTTTTTTGCCTTAATTTTTATAATAGTAATTTTTTCATCTTCAAATAATGAAGTTTCAACAATAGGGGTTTCGGCAGTGGTGTTTTGTATTGCATAAGAAAATGGCAATGTTTCATTGCTGTAAATATTGCTCCAATAGTTTCTATTAATTTCTAATACTTTTTGTTGTGCTATAAAAAATTGCTGTTGATTGAGTGCTGCTTTTTGTAATGAATCAACTATTAGTTTTGCTTTTATTAGTTGTTTGGCAACAGTTTTACTAATGATTCTTTTTGAATTTTTGACTAAGTATTCGTCTTTATAATTTTCTTCATTTTTTTTAAATTGCTGTAACCCGTTTGTAATAGATGATAACCATTTTTTACTTGTTATAGATTGTTCAAATAGTTGAATTTTCTTTTCGAAACTAGTTCCAATTTTTTTTAGTTCATTGCCTATTTTCTCTTTATTCTCTATAACTGCTATTTCATTTGATGTATGGAAGGTGTCAATAATAAAGAGAGATGTTGGCTCTTTTGTAGAAAGGTTTTCCGAAGAAGAAATTGCTAAAGACTTTAATGTAGATGTTGCAACAGGAATTGTAATTGTGGTAGTTTTTTGTCTATTTTCTTTTGTACTAGCATTCAATTCTTTTGTTGCAGTTTCAATATTTAGTTGTATTTCTTTTTGTAAATTTTTTTGAAAAAAGAACAATGGGTTAAACAATGGGTTATTCACTTTTGCTGCCATTGGTTCTGCAACATAATTATTATTAGTAGCGACAGATGCTAGTTTTTTTTTGTTACTGAGTTGATTAAATGGAAATAAAAATGTTGTTGAAATAAACAGTATACTTAATAATAACAACAATAATAATTGATTGCGATAGTTGGTTGATGAGTAGTTTTTATTCACCATTCTTCTCACTCTTTGCAACAACTCAGGCTTGCTTTTAGAAGCTGCCATTGCAATGGTAGGCGTATTTTGTAAGTATGCAATTTGTAGCAAAGCTTCTGCATAAACTGATGGTTGATATTTAAATTGTATCACCAAATCATCACAAGCATTTTCTCTTTCGTTTGCAATTTGCTTAGAAAATTTTTGTATAAATGGGTTGAAAAACAACAGAGGTTCAAGAACCGATAAAATTAAATTAATTAAATAGTCCTTCCTGCTAATATGTGCCAATTCATGCAATAAAATGGCTTCTAATTGTGTTATACTTAAATTGTTAATACATGCAATAGGCACCAATATTAGAGGCTTTAAAAAACCAATTGTTAATGGTGTTGTAATACGATTGCTTATAAAAATTTGTACTTCTTTTTTAATACCCAACTGCCAAGCAGTTGTTCTTATAAATAAACGTGCATCAACATTTATTTTACCAATACCTGTTGTTCTTAGTTGTTGAGTTTTGTAGTACATATTTATCCATTTAAAACCAATAAATGGTAAAATAAACAAATAGGCTAAGGATAAATAAGGTATTAAACTTTCAGCTTTATTCAATATGTGTAACGCATAGTTTGTATAACTGTAATTGTTTTCTGGAAACCAACTGTTCAACACAGAATTTGGTGCAAAATTGTTGTAACTCAAGTTTTGAGAAAATTCTTTAAAATAAAAATATGCAGTTGCAAAAAACCAGCAAAAGCCAATTAATTGAAAGCATACTGCTAACCAAAATTTTATACTTGCTTTATATTGTACAACATAATTAATGGCACAATAAATTATCCATAATATGGCCATTTGCCATAAACTATGGACCAAAGCATAGCCAAGAGCTTGTAAGAAATTTCCATTTAAAAAAAACATGTTATTGTTTTTTCAGTTGATTTAAAAGTTGTTGTATTTCTTCTAATTCTTCTTTTGTAGCAGTATCATTACCCAATGCTTGCATTACCAGTTTACTACTGGATCCTCCAAAAAGAGCATCAATCATTTTGCCCATAAATTGTTGCTGTGTATTTTCTTTACTTAAGTTGGGTTTATATATATGTGTTTTGCTACTATCGTTTCTTGTAACCAAGCCTTTTTCAAACATAATTTGCATTAGTTTAAGCGTAGT